>JBHELA010000131.1:0-3883 GCA_041859005.1 Ignavibacteria bacterium | reverse complement strand
TGAACATGAAATTAAGCTCGAAAGTAATAGTCTCGTTTTATTCTACACTGATGGCTTAAACGAGGCAATGAATAAGAATAAAGAAGAATTCGGTATGGAGAGATTAATTAACATCATTAAGCATAATAAACATCTCTCACCGGCTGAAATAAACAAAAAGCTTGAATCAGAAGTAAAGTCGTTCGTAAATGACGCTGAACAGCACGACGACATAACTTTTGTAGTCGTTAAAACGTATTAATAGTAGAATAATAAAACTGTCATTCCAGCGTCCCAGCAATGTTCTTGGGCAGGGATCAAGCTGGAATCCAGAAAAGTTCTTTAACAATCAAGTATTTTTATTTTGTCATCCCCGCGTGCGCGTTCTTTGCGTCCGCCGTGGCGGATATTTGGCGGGGATCTAATGATTATGGCGGCTCAGTTTCAATTCTGTCATTCCAGCATGGGTTTAGCGGGAATTCAGAAAGTTCTAAGTTTTAATCAGTGAAAATCAGTATTTTTCAGCTCTAACTAGTGTTCTTAGTTCTTTTATAATGTTCTATCGGTGTCAATCAGTCTAAATCGGCTCTAATCAGTGTGCAAAGTTCTTTTCAATAAAAATCAGTGTGCAAAGTTTTATCTTTATTAAATATGAAAATTTTTAAAAACATATCCGAAAACAACCTGAGATTCTTCATCATTCTCATCGCATTCCTATGCCTCCTCCTTTCCCTGATCGCTTTCGAAAACAATTTCTTCTCGAAACGCATGACTACCGACGACTGCCTCTGGATTGATAAAGTTGACTCCCTCGGCAATCACTTTCTTGTCATTACTCAGATAATCCCCGGAGGCGTTGCTGACAAAGCAGGTATAAAAGACGGTGACCTGCTCATCGCAATAAATGGTATCAGCCTTAGCCAGTCCATGAAAGCTATGGAAATTCTAAATAAATACAGCAGTGAGTTCATCACATATACAATTATTCGAAATGATGAAATAGTTAACCTGAAAATCTGGGTATATAAATTCACAAACTATAGTTTCCTTATTTTCTGGATAGTCGGACTCGGATTTCTCTTTGTAGGCACAGCAGTAGGTTATTCAAAACCTAAAGAACTCACTTCCAAACTCTTTTTCTTCTTCAGCGCAGCGGCATCCATCGGACTTATAATGTATTCTGGAACCAGCCCTGCAGGTTCAGTTCAGATCGAAATTGTTAGTTTCTGGCAAAAACTTTTCTTTTATTCTTTGAACATTCTTTTCATCTCAGGCGCTGTTTGTATACCCCCGTTGTACGTTCATCTATTTATTACCTTCCCTGTAAAGTATGAATTCCGTCGTCGTAAACTTTTTTTACTTATTCTTTACGCATTGGTTATTCTACCGGTTTTTATTAATATAATTACTTCAGGGACATTTAACAGATTTCTTGCCGTTTATATATTTCAGATTGCACCCGTTATTTATTTCATTCTGGGTACAGTTTTCTACCGTCGTTCATTAGCAAAAGTTTCTGACCCTGCTCTGAAAAAATCTCTTTCAATTATCAGCAAAGGATTTTTCCTAGGTGGACTCGGCATCTCATATTACCTGATTTACAATCTGATTAACAATAAACCTGTTTTTCTTATAAACCCACTTTACTTAACTCCAAGTATTCTGGTAATGGCTATCCCGATTTCTTTTGGTTATTCAATCATGAAATACAGGATTTTCGATACGGAATTTCTCGTCAAGAAAAGCATTGTCTTTGGTATCGTCACTTTATCGATTGTCATTCTGTATCTCGTCCTCGTTTTTGTTCTGAATTCATTCTTCAGAGAGGTTTTCGAAGGAAGTAATCAAATGATGATTATTACTTTCATCATTATTTTCACATTCTCTTTTGACTTCGTGAATAAACAGGCAAAGTCTTTCGTTGATAAACAGTTTTTCAGGGAAAATTATAATTACCGTAAATCCCTCCTCGAATTTTCGAAAGATCTGTCCCATATCTCCGATATTGATAACCTTATATTAAAAATTCGAAGTTTCCTGAACGAAACAGTCGGCATTGAATACTTTAATCTT
This sequence comes from Ignavibacteria bacterium, assembly GCA_041859005.1. Classification (GTDB taxonomy): domain Bacteria; phylum Bacteroidota; class Ignavibacteria; order Tepidaquicellales; family Tepidaquicellaceae; genus CAIKZJ01. The sequence goes on along the minus strand of JBHELA010000131.1, from coordinate 1,831 downwards.
CGTGTATTAAGCTCTAAATATATGAAAGCTCTCGGTTTGTCTCAGGACTTCGACCTTGATAAACTTCTCGTAAATATTACTAAACATAATTTTGGTGAAGCTGTCGTCATTAACGCCGCTAATATAAGCGAACTCGGTGTTTCTGACAACGAAAAATCTTTGCTTGCAGGTATTAATTTAATCATTCCCATAAACCATAAAAACGAGCTTATTGGCGTTCTTACATTCGGTAGTAAAAGGTCAGGCAAAGCATTCTCCGAAGAGGATATCGATTTGCTGAAATCATTTGCTTCTCAAAGCGCTGTCTCACTTGAAAATACGCGTCTCAATATTGAACAGATAAATAAACAAAAATACGAAGAGGAAGTAAACATTGCAAAACGTATCCAGAACAGCCTTCTGCCGAAAGAAGAGTCTGCCCACAGCAGACTCATTATATCAGGATATTCCGAACCCGCCCGCGATATAGGTGGAGATTTCTACGATATAATAAACATTTCAGAAGATAAAGTTCTCGTCGCTATAGCAGACGTATCCGATAAGGGAATACCCGCCGCATTGTACATGTCGCAGGTTCAGGCAGTTCTTCAATTCGCATCAAAAATATTTACTTCCCCGAAAGAAATGCTCAGTGAAATCAACAAACAAATATACAGTCAGTTCAGTAGAAATTCTTTTGTAACAATATTGCTTGCTTTATTCGACCTTAATCAGAATAAAGTGCAGGTTGCCAGAGCAGGTCACACTCCTCTTATTAGACTTCGGAATAATAGAGTCGAAAACATTTACTCCAAAGGCATAGGCATAGGTCTCGATAAAGAAAACATCTTCAACACAAACATCGAAGAACTCTCTCTCGACATCCTCCCGCACGACACATACATGCTCTACTCCGATGGCGTTTCCGAATCCATGAACGCCCAAAAAGACCTCTACGGCTCCGTCCGCATCGAACAAATCCTCCTGCAAAATCACAATGCCGCCCCCGACACCATAAAATCTTCTCTCCTCTCATCTCTCCGCTCTTTCACCCAAAACACAGAAATGCACGACGACGTCACATTCCTCATCATCAAAATCACCCCTTGAAATGTAAATAATATTTGCTTAATATTTTTGTATTTTTTCAACTCTCTAACTTTTTTACTGCGCATAAATTCAGTATTTTACTTCAGAATATTATTTTATCTGTTACTATGCGCGGCGAATGGTAAAAATATTTTTATGTTTCATATTGTTTTTCTTAATGTACTTAGTGTGCGCTCTTTGTCGTAGATTCGCCGTGGAGAACATCCGCCGTGGCGGACCTTAGTGGTGAGAAAAGATCTTTCTATTATTTAGTTTTATCAGAAATCTCTGTGAACTCAGTGATTTCTCTGTGTTCTCTGTGGTAAAAATATTTCTTTGTTTTGAATTATTTTTCTTAGTGTACTTAGTACCTTTGTGGTATATATTTCTTTCATATAAAATAAAAATATAATAATTGTTCCTAAACAACATAATATTATTTTCTCTTATAGCCGTTGCTGTTCCAATCCTCCTCCATCTTCTGAACCTTCAAAAAGTCCGGAAAATGGAGTTCAGTACACTAATGTTCTTAAAAGAAATACAGAAATCAAAATTTCGTCATATCCGCATAAAACATCTATTACTGTTATTAGTGAGAATAGCTATAATAGTTTTTCTTGTTTTCGCATTTGCTGATCCTTACCTACGCGGCTATTCAGGTAAAAACTCAAACTCTCAAAAACTTGGGATTGTATTCATTGATAGCTCTTTCAGCATGCTGTATAATCAAGACTCTGCAAATCTATATAATAAAGCAGTAAAT
>JBHELA010000340.1:0-16609 GCA_041859005.1 Ignavibacteria bacterium | reverse complement strand
CGGTACTGATTCACGAGAATTAGATTACCGTTATCCATAACCGGAGCAATCATTACAGAACCACCTGTATGAACATAATGGTATTCATATTCACGTCCATTGGGGATATAACACTTATCCATACGGTATTCCCACCATGGATTCTTGAACTTTGTTTCGCCTGATTTAAACTTCCACTCTTTTAATGCCATAGATTTATTAAGTTATGCTAACTATATATAATTGAGCAAAAAAAATCCCGTGAAGGATATAAATACATTCACGGGATATAATAATTATTGTTACTTTTTGGTTTCTTCTTTCTTTACGTCTTTCTTTTCATCTTTCTTTACTTCCTTCTTTACTTCTTTCTTTTCATCTTTCTTTACTTCTTCTTTGCTTTCGCTTGTCGTTTTCTTTACAACTTTTTTCGGTTGAACTTTGCAAACTTTTTCTTTTGCTTTAGGCCAAAAAGTAAGCTGGTCTTTAGTAAGAACTTTTTCCACTTTACTCATTGTTTCATCATGGAGTTTTTTCATTTGTTCCTTTTTTGCTTCAGGTGCCATTTTATTCAGAGTCATAGCATCCATCTTGAAAGCAGCATCAAGGAATATAGAATAAACATTTGTATATTGTTCATTCGTAAGTTTTAACTTCTTGTAAAGATAGTCAGCTCTTGCACCTGCTATATCACCAGGCAGGTTTTTAGCAAATAAATTTGCTGAGACGAACAATGCTGCAACAACCAGCATTAAAAGAATTTTTTTCATAGATTTCTTTGATTAATTTTTAAAGTTTTCAAAATAGTTATACAAAAATGTATAATCAATATACTAAGTTACTGTCCTTTTTGTTTCATTATTTTTTCAAAGAAGAATAATAAAATACAACCGATTCCGAGTAGTACTGCAGCAAGCCAAAATGAGTATTCAAGCGAACCTGTAGCTGCTTTTATCATTTGTGAAACCCGGCTCAGGACAAATCCTCCGACACCCCATGCCGTAAACAAAGCGCCATAGTTGGCACCAAAGTTCTTCATTCCCCATAAATCCTTTGCTATAGATGGAAATAATGATAAATTAGAACCATAGTTAAATCCAATAAAAGTAGCAATTAGAAGAAGAATTATTATGCTTATAGTATGCTCAGTAACTATTGCAGATATTATCATTAGTAAACACTGGAACGAAAACATGATAATAAGGGATTTTATTCTTCCAATTCTGTCGGACAAATATCCGGCCGCCACTCTTCCTCCTGAATTTCCAATTGCAATAATGACTACACCAAGAAACGCTTCTTCGCCAAGTCCTTTTTTTACCATGTCGGTTATAAAACCAATGACCATTAAACCAGCTCCAGAGCCTATAAAGAACAAAACCCATAAAATATAAAACTCGGATTTCTTTAATATGTCTGATAGTTTTATACTATCCTTATGAGATGCGTGATTAAAAGCAGGAGCATGAATTCCAGATTCGGGTGGATTCAATAGTAAAAAAGAGCAAGTTCCTGCAATTACAGCAAAAATGATAGAATAAACATTCAAAGCGTAAGAAAGCCCATTAGATTTGATTAAAAAATTAAACAGAGGCGCAATAAAAACTGATGAGAGTGCGGATCCTCCTACGACAAATCCTGCAATCAGTCCTGTTTTTTCAGGAGGAAACCATTTTATTGTTGCAGGAGTGATTACAGCATATCCAAAACCAATGCCCCCTCCGACAAGTATTCCAAAACCAAATATCCAGCTGATATAACTCGTTGACGAAGCAGCTAACAATAACCCTAAAATAATCAGTACTCCTCCTATAAGAGATGTTATTCTCGGTCCAAACCTGTCAAATACTTTCCCCGAAATAATCATAACAAATGAAAACGCAAGAATTGCAACAGAATACGGATCATTCATAGAAGCAAGATCCCAATTAAAAGCATCGGGACCGCCAAGTTTAGCTGATGCTTCTATTGCACTTTTCAGTATGCTCCATGTATAAACTACACCTAAAGCAAGACTCATAAAAATAGAAGCCGTAAAAACGACCCACTTCTTATTACTCATTTTTATATAGGTAGAGAATAAATTGAATAAAGGGGAATATTTTATTTTCTGTGTTTTGAAATAAATTCTTCTACTTCAGGTATTCCGCCCTGATAGATTAAATAACCGTTACTCGGTTCACGCTCAGTTATTTCACCGTTAATAGGCGTCAGCATAATTCTTTTAACCTCATCGAGATTTTCTGTCTGACCTAATGCCCAGCCCAATTTAACGTAAGCAACTTCAGGAAGCATGTTTGCTGTAGGGACTACACCCAGTTCCATCATGTCGCGCCCTGTATCATAAACGTACATCTGAACATATCCCCAGAGAGTTTGCACGGTCATATAAACTGCAATTTTCTTTTCTTTTGCTCTTTTCAAAGCAGGATATAAAGGTTTGTTAACATGTCCAAGCCCTGTGCCGGCAATTACAATCCCTCTGTAATCATTTTCAATAAGTGAATCAATGATATCGGGCTTCATATTAGGATAATAATAAACAATACCTACCCTCTCGTCGAATGCTGTGTTTATGACAACATCTTTATCGCTGCGTCTTCTTTTATAATCCTGTCTTAATGGTGTTATTTCTGTTCTGCTTACCATTGCAACAGGTATGTCACCAATTGTTCTGAATGTTGAACGGTAAGAAGAATGCATTTTTCTTACCCTTGTGCCCCTGTGAAGTAATCCATATTCATCAGAAGTAGGACCGAACATACAAACGAGCACCTCTGCGATATCACTCTCGGCAGCAGTTTTAACACTATGCATTAAATTTAAAGCTGCATCGGAAGAAGGTCTATCGCTTGACCTTTGTGAACCTACCATCACAATCGGAACAGGAGAATTCTGGACCATGAATGAAAGTGCGGCGGCAGTGTGGTGCATAGTATCTGTTCCGTGGCCGATAACTATTCCGTGAATCCCCTTTTCAATTTCTTTGCCTATAGCTTTTGCGGTTCCTATCCATTGTTCGGGACCCATGTTTTCACTGAACACTCCATAAAGTTTTTCAGTGTTGAGATTACAAATATCAGCAAGTTCGGGTACTGATCCGTACAATTCACCCGGTGTGAATGCGGGTATAACGGCACCTGTTCTGTAATCGAGCCTGCTCGCTATAGTGCCACCTGTGCCCAGTAGCTTTACATTCGGTTTTGCAGGATCAAAAGGAAATTCCTTTTCGGGTATCTTATATATTGCTTCTTTGCGCCCTTCAACCTTAATATTATTTACACTATCAGCAAGGATGCCTACGTTATAACCTGAGCGTAATTTCAGAACTATGTGCAGGTCATCAGCGGTTTCGGAACGGGGTAAAATTATTCCGATAAAATCAGCTCGAGGAGTAGCAATAATAACATCGCACCAAACAAGTGCTTTAAACTTCTTTAATACTTTTAATGCTTTGCCTTTATATCCTTTATATTTATCATCTGCCATCATTTATTCTCCTTCAAGTATTTCATAACTGAATCTGTGGCTTTCTTCCCGTCAATTTTGCCCCTGACATAATCCATTACGATTCCTTTTAGCACAAATCCGCGTTTATCATTGTTGTGTATTTTCTTTCTGTTCATATCTATAACACAATTTGCAATAACTTCTTTCAATTCTTTTGGTTTTAACTGCGAAGGGAGATTCTTATCATCGAATATTCCAGATTTTACAGATTCATACAAAGCCGGTAATATACCTTCTTTAGCAAGCAGTCCATCTTTATATGCTTTCAAAATATCATTAATTAAGTTTGCATCTACATTCTCAAATTTCAGACTCATTTTCTTTAGTCTCTTAGGATACTGAATTAGAACAACTGCAGCCAACTTCGGGTCCAATTTCCATTTAGTTACAACTTCTTCAAACAGATTTGCAAGCTTTGAGATAGCAAGTGGTTCAATTAAATCTTCGGGAACTCTGAGTTTTTTATACCATTTTACCCTGTCACAGTAAAAGCCCGGTACTTGTGACTGGATTTTCTTAATCCTGTCTGATTTAATTCTCTTTGGAGGAAGATCAGTATCCGGATACATCCTTTCGGGTCCGGGTAATATTCTTTCAAAACCTGTAGTACCGTCTTTCAATGCCTGTCTTGTTTCTGAGGGAATACCTATAGTCGCTTCTTTAGCCCTGATGGTAATTTCTTTCATTGCAGTATCTACATCCATTTCACTGCCCCACACGATCACAACAGTGTCATTTTCAACAGCGCCAATTGCTTTTTTTACTTTCTGCCATTCTGCAATTGAAATAGTTTCAGAGGTACTGTCGGAATGAATTATATTTGGGAGTGTTGTTAGGCAAGCCACTACACGAACTCTGTCGGATATTTCTTTTGAGAAATAAGTTTCAGTCTGAGTCTGCCAGTTCAGCAAGCCTTTAAAACCTCTAAGAATAACAGAACCTATAATCAATTCTTCATTAAGTGCATTGGAAATTGGCAGGTATTTTGTTTTTCTAAGAATTCTGGTGATGTGATCATGTCTTGAAGAAAATGTTTCGGGACTAATATTTCTATTCTTTAATTCTTCTCTGAGCCTGAGTAAGTTCCATTGTCGCATCGCTTCATTATACGTAAGTAACGGAATTCTCTTTAAACTTGGTACACCTTTGATTTCGATACGCGTGCCGCCTGTTACGCTTACATTAACATCTTCTCTTGCCGCACCTGCGCCTGTTCTTACTTTTCCCGTGCTCTTTACAATATTGCTCAGAATCTTTCCTACTTCAGCTACCTCGACCGGGGTTTTCATGTCGGGAGCTGTTACAGTTTCAATGAGTGGCATTCCGAGCCTGTCAGCAATATAAACTCGTCTATGTCCGTGGTCACTGACTTCCCTGCATGAATCTTCTTCAATAGAAAGTTGAATAATATTAATCTTTCTGTTCTTATATGGAATACTTCCGCCGATGCTAATGATTGCAGTTCTTTGAAAACCAGTAGGTATGCTTCCGTCAAGATACTGCTTTCTTGCGATGTGAATCTCATCTGTTGTTGCACTTTTATACAACAAAGCAATTTCAAGAGCAATATCCAGAGCCTGCTCATTTATTTCGAACGGTGGTGTGTCATCCATCTCATAGGTGCAAACAGTTTCTCTGTTGATATGATATATAATATCTTTCTTTGTCTTAAATTCCATCAGCGCAGTTCCGTCATATTCCCCAAGTTCTGAAAGTGTCGGACGCATGTGCCTTAATATTTCAGCGTCAAACTTATGATTGTATTTACCTGCAGGACATCTGCAAAATAGTTTTTTCTCTGTAAGAAGCTGCTGATGGATTTCAAGACCTGATTTAAAACCGACAAGTTTGTAATCCTCATCGGTCATTTTCTCAAATGGCTTGAATACAAAATCTATCATTTGTGATTATACGAGGTTTTGAGGTGAATCAATTTTTTCATAATTATAAAATTACCAAAAACACGCGTCATTTTAAAGACTATTTGTAATAAAAAATGAAACATAAATCACATATCGCTAATGATTATAAGTGAAAATATTTTGGAATGTATTAATTTCTATGATTATAATTATGCGTACTTTGTAAGTTTTGTATAAATTAGGCGGAGAGTTTTTTGGAAGTCGTTATCAATATGATGAAATGAATCTCGAGAAATAATATTTCATATCAGATTTACTTGCTTTTTTTAAGGGATTTTACGATTATACACTGCACTGAAATATATTCAACGAAATCAAATTATTAGTATTAATTACATTTAGAATGGAGAAGAATAGAAATGAAGTTTGATTATTTACTTGATTACAATCCGGTTTTACTGGCTCTGTTAGCAACTCTTTTCACATGGGGAGTAACAGCACTCGGGGCAGCAATGGTGTTTTTCTTTAAATCTATAAATAAAAAGGTCTTAAATTCGATGCTTGGTTTTGCTGCGGGAGTTATGATAGCTGCAAGTTTCTGGTCACTGCTTATGCCTGCGATTGAAATGGCGGAAGAAAGCGGGGCGATTTCATGGATTCCTGCAGTTGTAGGGTTTTTAAGCGGAGGAGCGTTTTTATACCTCGTAGATAAAATTTTACCGCATTTACACATGGGACTATCCACAGATAAAGCTGAAGGCATAAAAACATCATGGCAAAGGAGCGTTTTACTTATACTTGCCATAACATTACACAATATACCCGAAGGTCTTGCTGTAGGTGTAGCTTTTGGAGCACTTGCAATTAATGCTGACCCAAGCTTAGCGGCAGGAGCAGTCGCTTTAGCTATAGGTATAGGGTTGCAAAATTTTCCTGAAGGAGCTGCAGTATCGATTCCGTTAAGACGCGAAGGATTTTCACGAACAAAAGCATTTTATTACGGTCAATTATCGGGAATTGTTGAACCTATTGCAGGCGTATTAGGTGCCTATCTTGTTTTGTCAATTACACCTCTTCTGCCTTATGCACTCTCATTCGCCGCGGGTGCGATGATTTTTGTGGTAGTAGAAGAATTAATACCAGAATCACAAACGGGTAATGAAACAGATTTATCTACGATAGGGGCAATGCTGGGTTTTGCAACAATGATGATGCTTGATGTTGCACTCGGATGAGATATTTAATTTATAGAAACGCAAATTATTTTAAGAAAATACTTTTATTTGAAATAAAATCAGGACATAATACTTATTAATGAAATCTCATAATTCGATAAAACTTGCAATAATCTTTGTATTTATATTTGTGAATTTTAATTACGTATTTTCACAAAATGATTCTTTGTTCAGCAGCGACGGACCAATTATAATATATGATAATAGTATTATTAATTGTTACGGAGTAATTCAAAGTGATAACAGTTTCAAATTATATAGAAGAACTGTATCTAAAAGTGATGAATTAAATTGCTATATAGATGAAACAAAGCATAGTTTTTCTTTCAAACTAAAAGATACTATCTTAGCAGAGAAATCTGTTTACGATTTGCCTGATAAAATGTTTATCATATCTGATATAGAAGGAAATTTCAAAGGGTTTCAATCTATATTAAAAGGTGCAGGAGTTATTGATACAGAATTTAAGTGGACTTTTGGTGATGGACACTTTGTATTTGTCGGGGATATGTTTGACAGAAATCTTAACGTGACAGAATGTTTGTGGCTGGCATACAAACTTGAATATGAAGCAGAAAAGCAAGGAGGCAAAGTACATATCATTCTCGGAAATCATGAAGTAATGAATTTAAAAAAGGATTACAGATATGTCAGGCAAAAGTATTTTGTAAATGCTGATTCTATGAAGCTTGAATACGGCAAATGGTATGACAAAAATACCGAGTTAGGAAGATGGTTAAGGAGTAAGAACTGCATTGAAAAGATAGGTGATATAATATTCGTTCACGGCGGAATCAGCAAAGACTTCCCTATTGGAGAATTAACATTAGATGAAATCAACAAGAATTTCAGAGAGCGAATTGATATGGAGTTAACAAAAGAAGAAATAAGAAACGACTATTATATAGGCAGAGAAAGTACGATATGGTACAGGGGAATAGCTGAGAGCAAATTGGAACAAACTGATATAGACAACATTCTGATTAAAGCCGATGCTAATAAAGTTATAATAGGTCACACGATATTCGATGAGATAAAGTATTTGTATGACGATAAAGTAATCGCAATTGATTTAGAGCACAGAATAAATACTGAGAATGGATTTATGAAAGGATTGTTGTTTCAAGATAATTCGTTCTACGTCATAGATAATAAAGGAATAAAGAAATCTCTTTAATAAAAACATACCAAATTTTTACGGATCTTAATGTATTATTCTTTCCACTCATTATATTGTAAATAAAGCCTATTATATCTAAGTTTATAGAAAAAACGAATCATTATGAAACAATGGTATGAATCATTATTCGAGAATTACGCACAGAAGTATGACAATGAAGTATTCACTCAAGGTACTATCGGAGAATGCGATTTCATAGAATCTGAAATCGGATACAATAAAAATTTCAGAATACTCGATATAGGATGCGGTACCGGCAGACATTCAATAGAACTAGCTAAAAGAGGTTATAAAATTGTTGGAATTGATTTATCTGATTCTCAGTTAAACAGTGCAAAGGAAAAAGCATCAAGAATGAAACTCAACGTAGAATTTCTGAAGCATGACGCCCGAAAATTACCCTTCCTAGACGAATTTAATGCAGCGATTATGTTATGCGAAGGTTCTTTCCCACTGATGGAAACGGATGAAATGAATTACAGCATATTACAAAACGCAGCAAAATCTTTAAAAAAAGACGGCAAACTAATTTTCACAACATTGAACGGTTTATTTCCACTCTTTCATTCAGTTAAAGATTTTTATGAATCACAAGCCAAGGAAGGAAATGCAGCATATTCAAGTAACTCGTTTGATTTAATGACATTCAGGGATACAAACATAACAACTTTTGAGGATGATTCAGGAAATAAGAAGGAATTACTTTGCAATGAACGGTATTATGTACCGTCTGAAATCACCTGGCTGCTAAAGTCTCTTGATTTTAGAACTATAGATATATTTGGTGCAAAGCTTGGAGCATTCAGCAGAAACGAAAAATTAACGACAGATGATTTCGAGATGCTTGTTATTGCACAAAAATAGATTTATTTAATCGAGTCAAACAGAAAGCACACTGTTAAGAACCTCCAGATTTTTATAAGCTCCAAGATTAATCATAAGTTATTCATTAAAACTGATTTTGTAAAAACTTTTTAATGACATTTAAATGTTATAAGTTCAATAATGTTAAATGAATTCTAAACAAAGGAGAACAATACATGAGTAACTTAGATAATGCAGAAAAGACAATGATTGACAATCTTTTAAAGATATCGGGTAAATCACTCGAGCAATGGATTGAAATCGTTAAAAAGCAGAAATTCCAGAAACACGGGGAGATTGTCAAATTTCTGAAGGAAAAACATTCTTTAACTCACGGATATGCAAATTTGGTGGCGCATAAGTCTAAAGGCTCTGATGCAGGGTCGGCAGTAAATAAGAATGAACTCATTGAAAAACAATATAAGGGTAAAGATCATTTCAAACCAATATTCAATAAACTTAATTCCGAGATATTAAAATTCGGAAATGATGTTGAGGTTGCGCCTAAAAATGCTTACGTTGCTTTCAGAAGAAAAAAACAATTTGCAATGCTTACACCTGCTACAAAAACCCGTTTTGAAATTGGACTAAACCTCAAAGGTGAACCGAACACGGGTAAGCTTGAATCTGCTGGCTCTAACATGATGTGCTCGCATAAAATTAACTTAACATCAGAAAACGAAATCAGCAAGGAGGTTTTAGACTGGATTCGACTATCTTATGAACGAGCAGGTTGAATAAGCAGAATTTGATTCAAGACTTTCAGTTCATTAGGGAAGAATTCAGGATTTATTGCTTTTCTGATATGAATGAAAATGTAATCGACTGATATACGGCTCAAACATGTTGTGCTTTGCAAGCCTGTTGTTATTATGTCCATACATGATGCCAGGTGAAGCAACCTGTATTATGCAAAGTATTAACGATGCACGTTGATAATTGCTGCAACATAATCAGGTGAATACATTCCTTTAAAGTTAATAATCTTATAACTGCCGCCCTATATTTCACGTAACCCATTTTCTAACCCTCCGCATTTTTCCTTTTCAGGGTGAGGGTGCTAACATAAATTAACTCGTTTTTATAATTTGAATGTATTAGTTTTGTACATACCTTATTAAAAGAAATTCAAATTTAAACGAAAAAATTATGCTTCATGAACCTTCAGTCGTTATCGGTAACGATAATGCGGCTTCGAAAAAAGCAAAGTTAGGTGTAATACTATTTATTTTTTACACCATGATTTATGCGGGATTTGTTGTTATTGGTTTAACTAAACCCGAGTTGATGGGTTTGGAATTAATCGGCGGGCAAAACATTGCTATTATTTATGGCTTTGGACTTATTGTCCTGGCTATTGTTATGGGTTTTATCTACAACTTTTTCTGTACACGAATGGAAAACAATTCTAACTTAAATCAAAATTAATCAGCATACGATATGATATACGAAGTTTCAAATTTAGCAATTTTTATATTTCTGTTTATAGTCGGTTTGGTTTTGGGTCTTTCATTTTACTTTGCGAGAAAAACTAAGTCGGCTTCAAGTTATTATGCCGCAGGTGGTAATATTCACTGGGCAGTGAATGGTATTGCGTTTGCAGGTGATTATTTATCGGCTGCTTCATTCCTCGGTATTTGCGGAATGATTGCGTATTCAGGTTACGACGGTTTTCTTTATTCGATTGGCTATCTTGCAGGCTGGGTGGTTGCTTTGTTTCTGGTTGCTGAGCCGTTGAAGAAACTCGGGAAGTATACTTTTACCGATGCGCTGGATTCAAAGTTTAATTCAAAGTCTATTAAACTTACCGCATCGATTAGTACATTGGTTGTTTCAATTTTTTATCTGATTCCACAAATGGTTGGTGCGGGCGACCTTGTTGTTCCCCTGCTTGGCTTGCCGCATTGGATGGGCGTTTTGATTGTTGGTTCTATTGTGATTTTTATCGTTGCAACTGCGGGTATGACTTCAACTACTTATGTTCAGTTTATTAAAGGTGCTTTGCTGGTTGTCTTCTCTTTGATTCTAACTATCTATATTTTAAATAATGGTTTGAATTTATCTCCGCGTGCAGATTATCACAAGTTTGACAAAATAGATGCGGTTGTTATCGGTGATGATAAAGTCAGCGTACAAGATCCTGCATACGAAATACAAATAGTAAAGAAGGTGGATAAATCAGTTTTCGTAAAAGTGAAAAAAAATGGTTCCATTTTCTGGTATAATCTGAACAAGAAGGACGGGAAAGCGAGTCTTGAAGAGATGCTTTATACAACTGATATGCCTAATGGCGAGAAATTGTATAACGGCGCACCGAAAGTCGAAAGAAAGTTTTATCAGGTGGGGCATCTGAGCAAGATTATTGTTGACGGAAAAGAAGTTGATAAAACAGGTCCTGTAGGTCCGTTTGAGTTCTTAACAGCTATTGAAAAAAGTGAAGTGGTTCGTTTTACGAAGAAAGGTTTTACCGATGGGAATGAAAAGGTGACTGTATGGTATCAGAATATTACTAAAGGTGAAGATATTATGAAGCCGGGACTGCTGTATAAACTATCGGATGCGGCGGGAGCGACTATCTGGGATAAGCTGAACTTTTTGTCTTTGATGCTTGCATTGTTTCTGGGAACGTCTGCTTTGCCGCATATTTTAATTAGGTATTACACTGTTCCGAGCCAGCGTGCAGCAAGAAAATCAACGATTGTTGCGATTGCGGCTATAGGATTTTTCTACGTGCTGACTTTATACATGGGTCTTGGTTCGATGATAAACGGCGTGCTTGATGTTGAAAGCAGTAATATGTCGGGTCCTCTTCTTGCAAAGACATTTGGTGTGGGATTGTTCTCGATAATTTCGGCGATAGCATTCGCGACAGTACTCGGTACGGTAAGCGGGCTTATAGTTGCTTCATCGGGTGCGATTGCACATGATTTTATCGACAAATATTTACAGGTTGAGATGACGGATAAAGGTAAGGTAAAAGCCGGTAAGCTTGCAGCTATCTGCGTTGGTGTTTTTGCAATTATCTTAGGAATATTGTTTAAGGGTATGAATGTTTCGTTCCTTGTGGGTCTTGCGTTTGCTGTTGCAGCATCTGCAAACCTGCCTGCAATACTGTTTCTTTTATTCTGGGAAAAAACAACAGCAAAAGGTATTTCCTGGTCAATAATTGTTGGAATTATTTCATCAATAGGAATAATTTTATTCTCCCCTACTATGTATGATAAATATGGTTTGATACCAAAAGATGCACCTATACCATTAGATAATCCAGGAATTATTTCGATACCACTTGCGGTATTAACTCTGGTAATTGTATCTTTGATGACCCAAAAGGATAATTCAACAAAAGATTTTAGTAAATAAATTAATAATCAAATGAAAGAAATAATTTTAATTATACTATTCCTATCACTTTCTTTCACTGTATATTCTCAGGAGAAAAAAGAAGAAGGAATATTTGGGATTAAGTTCTCCGGGTTTGTAAAAACCGATGCTTTTTATGATACTCGTCAGACGGTAAATATTCGCGAAGGGCATTTTCTGTTGTACCCGGATAATGTTTTACCTGATGCAAACGGCAACGATATAAACGGAAAATCAAGCTTCAATATTCTATCTATTCAATCAAGATTGAAGGCGTCTTTAACCGGACCGGATGCACTCGGCGCTTCTACATCCGGAGTTCTTGAGGCAGATTTTTTCGGTAACGAGAATTCAAATTTTAGCGATGTGAATGGATTCAGACTACGCCACGCTTTTGTGAAACTGAACTGGCAGTCAACTGAACTGCTCGTAGGCCAATATTGGCACCCGATGTTTGTAGCGGAATCATTTCCAGGTACGGTATCGTTCAACACAGGTGCACCGTTTCAGCCGTTCTCGCGTAATCCGCAAATCCGTGTCAGTCACTCGTTTGGCGGTTTAAAATTAATCGGTGTTTTATTTTCGCAAAGAGATTTTACAAGTACCGGACCCGATGGGGCAAGCTCCAGATACATAAGAAATTCTGGAATCCCGAATATGCATTTTCAAATGCAGTATAAATCTGATTCATCAGCTTTCTTTGCAGGTGCAGGTATAGATTATAAAACGATTACACCTGAACTTTTCACAATAAATAGCACTGCAAAGAAGTTTGAAACAAATCAAACTATAAGCAGTTTATCAGGAATTGGTTTTTTGAATGTAAAATTCAAACCTGTGACTATAAAGTTAGAAGGTGTTTTCGCTCAGAATGGATATGATATGACAATGATTGGTGGTTATGCCGTGAAAGAGGTATTGGATACTGCAACGGGGAAAAGAGAATTTACAAACTTAAATTCTTTTTCTCTCTGGGCTGATTTACAAACAACCGGGAAGACATTGCAGTTCGGTCTTTTCGGCGGATTTACGAAAAACCTGGGTTCAAATGATACTCTTAAAGGTACAACGTATGCAAGAGGTTCAAATATTGATTACGTTTACAGAATTTCTCCAAGGGTTGTAGTGATAGCAGGGAAAGTTAACTTTGCTTTAGAAGTAGAACATACATTTGCAATGTACGGAACGGCAAACGGAGATAAGAAGGGCGGAGTAAATACGAACCTTAAAGCACTTACAAACACAAGGGGATTGCTTGCAATAATATATAATTTCTAAATTTTAAAACTGAATATTGAGAACTATAATTAGTAAATATGGTTATTCATTTTATACACTAATAATATGAGCAGATTTTATTTGAAAATTATAGTTCCCTCTATTCTTTCGATAATTCTTTTCATTCTTGCCATTTTTCTTTTCATAATTCCGCACTTCCAGGAAAACATAATGAATGGCAAACGCGAGATGATAAAAGAATTAACAAACTCAGCCTGGAGTATTTTATCTGAATACGAAACTGAAGAAAGAAATGGTTTGCTCACGCGTGAAACTGCACAGAAGAATGCAGTTTCAAGAATTCAATATCTGCGTTACGGCGAAGAGAATAAAGATTACTTCTGGATAACGGATATGTATCCAAAGATGATAATTCACCCGTACAGGCTGGATTTGAACGGGAAGGATTTAACTAACTTCAGCGACCCGCATGGTAAGAAACTATTTGTTGAGTTTGTGAATACTGTTAAAGAATCAGAGCACGGATACGTGGACTATATGTGGCAGTGGAAAGACGACTCGCTTCACATCGTACCTAAACTTTCTTACGTGAAAGTGTTTAAGCCCTGGGGATGGGTAATAGGTACGGGTATTTACGTGGAAGATGTTAAGAAAGAAATAGATGCACTTACGAATAAACTACTCTGGATTTCATTAGGGATTTCATTCTTAATCGCACTCCTTCTATTATTTATTTCACAGCAAAGTTTAAAAATTGAACGTCAACGAATACAGGCAAAGAATGAATTGCATGATTCGAAAGAAAAATACAGAACTCTCGTTGAGGCTTCCACCGAAGGATTAATAATGCTTATTGAAGGTAAGATAAGTTTCCTGAATAGTATAATAAGTAAAATGTCGGGTTATGAAAATACAGAACTTGTTAATCTTCCGCTGACAGAATTAATCAGTGAGAACAATAACAAAGATATTATTGACACATTCTCTAAGGCAATCGTGAAAGAAGGACAGTATGAAATTAATCTGAAAAAGAAAAACGGCGGTTTCTTAGAAGTACTTGTTACCTCTTCAACGGCAATGATTAACAGTGAGGCAGTAAACATTATAATTGTTAAAGACATAACTGTTGAAGGCATATCAAATTTATCAAGTCTGGATTACCAGAAACTTATCAACACTTTAAACTTTGGTTTCTTCAGAGCAAGAATTGACAATAAAGGTAATTTTATTTTTGCGAACGAAACTGCTATAAGAACACTGGGATTTGATAACTTCAAAGATTTATCTGAGTCACATATAATTGATATGCTTGCAAATTCCGAAGATAGAAAAAGCCTTAAGAATAATCTGAGAGAAAACGGTTTCCTGAAAAACACAATACTAAATATCCGAAGAAAAAGCGGAGATTACGCAGTTGTCTCAGCTACGCTCGTCGTGATAGGCAATGATGATACCGAAACTTTGATTTGCGATGGAATCATTGAGGATATTACAATACGGGAGAAGGAAAAGGCTGATGCAAGTAGTTTAATCACAGATTTATGGGCGAGTTCATTTTTACTTGAACAATCACTTGAACAATTTCAATCACCCGCTGTAACATTGGATTCGGATTCTACAATTAATGAGGCTGTACATTATTTAGCTAAAAGGAAAACAGATTGTCTGATTCTTACAAAGAATGAAAATAAACATATAGGAATAATAACAGACACTGATATTCAGAAAAGAGTCTTAACTCTCAATTTACATTTAGATAACCCCGTTTACTTAATAATGAGTTCACCGGTTGTTTATATCAATGAGAATGATTCTGTCAGCAATGCAATTAAAGTATGTGAAGATTATCATATCAGTCATCCGGTTGTAAAAAATGCTTCCGGAGAGATAACCGGCATTTTATACATTAATGACATATATAAGATTTTAAAAGATTCTCTATCGTTCTTTATTTCGAACGTTAAAAGTGCAGAAACTGATGATGAAATAAAGTATTATTATAATAAACTTCAACGATTCATAAAACCGCTTTTAAAAAGTGATGTAATTGTTAAACATATTACTAATATCACCTCTGTTTTTTCCGACGCGGTTACGACCAGAATAATTGAATTAACTATTAAAGAAATCGGTAAACCTCCTGTTCATTTTTCCTTTGTCAGTATGGGAAGTGAAGGCAGACAGGAAGAAACTTTGCTGACGGATCAGGATAATGCGATTATTTATGAAGATGTTCCGAAAGAGAAACAGATATTTGTTAATGACTATTTTAATAAGTTTGGTGAGAGAGTATGCAATTCACTTAACCATATTGGGTATTCGTTCTGTCCAGGAAATATTATGGCAAAGAATAGTCAATGGTGCCAGCCGATTAGTGTTTGGGAAAAATATTTCGCCGATTGGATAAAAACACCGGAGCCGCAGAATCTGCTTGATGCGACTATATTTTTCGATTTCAGAAACCTTTACGGCGATGAAGATTTAGCAAACACTTTAAGGGATACCGTCAGTACATTGATAAATAATCATTCTTTGTTCTTCTACCATCTCGCTCACAATACGGCCAACATAAAACCACCGCATATATCTTCCGGTAATATAATATCGGATAAAAATGCAGACTTAATCGATTTAAAGAATGCCTTGCAGCCAATAATTATGTTTGCAAGAACTTATGCGCTTAAGAAT
The DNA here is from genome assembly GCA_041859005.1 of Ignavibacteria bacterium. GTDB lineage: Bacteria > Bacteroidota > Ignavibacteria > Tepidaquicellales > Tepidaquicellaceae > CAIKZJ01. Next base: position 689 of record JBHELA010000340.1, on the reverse strand, counting down.
AATATTTGGTGCACAAACACTATAGACAGATTAGAGGCATTAAAATATAAACAAATTATCAGTGCAAATACTGCGGATGAAATAATTTTTGTTTATAATTATTTAATGAAACTCCGTCTTAAAAATCAAATTGAGCTATCTGATAATAATCAGCCAATGTCGAACACTTTTAATACAAAAAGACTTATTGATTTGGAGTTGGCATTCCTTAAGAAAATGCTATCATTAATTCCTGTTTATCAGAATAAAATTAGTGCAGATTTCAGAATATCGACATAAGATTTATTTTAAATAGAAAAATACGCTTTATGTTTAAAACTCCCCTGCTCATCTTTATGAACGTATCCCAGTTGATTTGTTAGCATTATAGTATTGCCAATATACAATGGCTTTTGGTTAAAATGGCTATGACCGTATAACCAGAAATTCGCATTGCATTTTTCTACAAAGTCGGTTAAATCAACACAGAAAGCTTCGTTAATAGGACTGTTGTTATGTGCTCTGGAATTGCATAAATGTGAAGGTAAATGATGAGTGACTACAACTGTTTTACCTTTTTTGCTTTGTAGAGATTGTTTAATAAAGCTTAAACTTTCATCGTGAAGTTTGTTGAAATCAGAAACTTTGAGCTTCTTATTGTTTTTCAGAATACAATCAAAATCAGCAACATTCTGTTGAATATTTCTTTC
>JBHELA010000333.1:0-4132 GCA_041859005.1 Ignavibacteria bacterium | reverse complement strand
GCAGCTACATTCAGCTCGGAAGTCACACCATATACTGTGGAAAGAATCGTAGGAAGGATAAAACCAACTTACATCGAAAGAGAATTCAGCAAGTCTGATTCTCCTTTTGGTACTGATGTACCCGAAGGATTTATTAATTTTGCGGGTGTTGACGGGAACAACACATACATTTCCTTAAAGAGATATGAGAATAATTATCAGCTGGATTTTGAACAGGTATCGATACAAGGAGTGAATAAGAACGGAAACAAAGTTAATTTAAGGTATAAACCCGGCGGTAATCCGACAATTAATGATACACTTTTTAATCTCAGACTTGACCAGGACAAGGATTCAAGTATTTATTATCTGACAAACTCAAACAGTAATGTTGCTGAATTTATTGGTAACATACCGAAAGATATATATGTAGCAAAAACCATTTTGATTAATAAGCCTTATTCCAACGGAAGTACAAATTATCTTGACAGTTTTTCGACTAATACTAATTTTTCTGTCCCGATAAACATGAACATTTCTCAGACAAATTCTGTTATACAGGACGACACGGCGGATTTTGGAATAAGCGATGGAGATCAGAGGAAGAAAATTCAAAACTGCCAGAGTATGGATATTGAACTGCAAATGACTAATGCGATTGCATTATTCGCATTATCAAAAATAGACGTTCTTGACTCATTCAACGTACCATTGTTTTCTCTTTCTCAGTTGTTAGGCAATCCTTCAGATTCGACAATCTCTGTCAGCCGTGCTCCTGTGGATATTAACGGGTTTGTAAACGGCATTAGCAAGCAGACGTACAGAACAACGGTGCCTAAAGAAGTTATTGATAAGATACTTCGGGCAGGGAAAGTTGCTTACTATACGAAATTTTATACTGATCAAAATCCTACCTCATTCATAAGAGTAGTGAAAAACGATTATGCGAAGTTATTGGGTATAGGCAAAGTAATTTACAGAATTAGAGAGGATTAATTAAAACAACATGAGAAATCTTATGAAAAAGCATTTTATAGTTTTATTATTTATACTAACGGTTTTTATAACTGATTCTTTTGCCCAGTATCAGTTTACAGTCCGCAATTATTCAATGGGCAGAGCATCAACAGCGGCAGCATACAGCATAGACGCAATAGGGTTTAATCCTGCAAATATTATAAACCAAAGAAGCATAGACACCAGCATCGTAGATTTCAGTTTAGGAATAAATTTAGGAATAATGCTTGACGCTGAATTTGCGCCATTAAATCTGCTCGACCAGTACTTTACAAAAAATGCAGACGGCTCGAAGAAATACTTAAACACCGACGACAAGAATGATATAATAGAGCAGGTCGGTAACACTCCTATAAATTCAATCGGTAATATAAAACCAATTTCAGTAGTTGTAAGAACAAACGTAGGTACATTTGGTTTCGGAATTGAGGAAAGAGTTGGGGGACATTTTTACTTTGATAAAGATTTTCTTGAAGTCGCATTCTTCGGTAATGAGGTAAACAGGAGATATGATTTTTCCGAACTTGATTTTAATACTTCATGGACAAGGCAAATATCGTTTTCATACGCACGAAAATTAGACATAAAGGACAATAAAAACTTCAAGCACATAAATTTAGGAGCTTCGTTTAAACCTCAATTAGGATTTTATTATTCTGAGATTATAAACAATGACCTTTCGGTTTTCACGAATGACAGCAATCAAATTTCCGGTTCCGGGAAGATGACTTTGTTGTATTCGGGAATATCTTCAGAGAGAAAGCTGGAACCCCCGGTAAACAACGCGGGATTCGGGCTCGGGTTTGATGTAGGTTTATCTACAACTCTTGAAAACTTTTTCAATATAGGTAAACTGAATCTTGGTTTCAGCGTTACAGACATTGGATTTATTGACTGGAAAACGAATGCAGCAAATTACTACTATGACGGTAGTTTTTTAATAACCGATATAACGAAGAAAGAACAGCTTGATTCCCTTGAAGAAGTAATTAACGGAACAAGGTCGCCGATTGACGGTTTCTCAAGAATGCTGCCAACGACTGTTAGAATTGGTGCGCAGTATAAGTATTATTCGAATAAACAAATGAGAGAAGGCAAAGCTCATTCAGAGGACATGGAATTAATGAGTTTTGCGCTTGACTACATACAGGGATTTACGGACAATTATGGCGGGACAACAACTCCCATAGTAGCAATCGGATATGAGATTAATCCAATAAACGAACTCTCAGGAAGGCTTGGAATAGTCGCCGGAGGAAGAGAGAAGTTTGAACTTAGTTTTGGTTTAGGTGTTAACGCAGGTCCCTTTTCTATGGATTTTGGGACATACAACATTCTAAGCGTGTTTGCTCCTAAAAAAACAAAGAACTTCTCACTGGGATTAAACATGAATTTCAAAATTTAATATTTCAAAATTATATTTGTATAATACCCTTTAATGATTTTCATTAAAGGGTATTATTTTATATTTCAGATGATTGATAAAATTATCATAAATAATATACATTCAGATATATTAAATGATGCTGTTGATATTTTTACGGAGGGTTTCATTGACGACCCTTTGCATATTCATCTGTTTCCTGATTCTGAGGAAAGAATCAAAGTTACTAGATGTATATATGAAATGATGGTTTATGACATTACTTCTGGTATGAACCTTCAGTTAAAGGGTTTATTCTGTAATGATGTCCTTGCAGGTTGTTTAATTTATACAAGACCAGATGCATTTGAATGGAACGACAGTATGATGGAAGCGGTGAAGAGAATGAGGCTTAAGGCTGACAATCCGAAGGTAAATGAAATCGGAGAATATGCAATGATATTAGGGTTAAAAAAACCTAAAGAAAAACACATATACCTAAATGAACTTTCAGTAAAAAAATCTTACAGAGGAAAAGGCTTTGCTAAAATGCTTATAAAAAATGCAGAGATGGATACCATTTCTTTTCCCGAAATTAAAATGATCTGTCTGGACACTACGAATTATTTAAATGTTGAAATTTATAAAAAGATTGGTTATAATGTCTTCTTAGAATTTGATTTTTCCGGGCTAAAAGGATTTATGATGAGAAAGTATATAACTATTAAATAGTTTCAAAATAGGAAAAAGTATCAGGGGGATAAAAGATTTTCCATAAATATTTTTGAAAACAAATAAAAAGGAGATCAAATGAGAAAAATCATTACATTGTTATTTGTACTGTTTATCAGTGCCGGCATCACAAACGCTCAGACTCTTGAAGAAAATCTTCAGAAAGTCGGACCTAATTATGCAAAGTTATACCTGCAGCCTTTGGTTGATGGTCTGGGAACAAATATCAATTCAAATTACTTTTATACCGCTAATGTTCCATTTGACAAAAAGATCCCAATGGGATTTAATGTTGGAGTAAGATTAAGATTTATGGGTACATTCATGAGCAGTGATGACCAGAAATTTAATTACAGTTATGCTGACTCTTTTTCTGTAGCACCCGGAGTTTACACGAGGGGCACATATAAAGTTCAGGATGCTCCAACTGTAATCGGTGAAAAGACAAATGCCGTAGCAAAGTTCTATGACCAGAATGGTATGTATGTACCGGGACAGGACCTTACTTTAATTGGAGGTGTTGCAAAAACAACCGCAATCCCATTTTTCTTACCCGAGATTACTTTCGGTACGTTATACGGTACGGATGCATCAGTCAGTTTTCTTCCGGGTGTAAAAGTAGGTGATTATGGTTCTTTATCTTTCTTTGGTTTTACCATCAGGCATAATATCAGCCATTATTTCCCAAAGAGTCCTGTTGATATTGCTATACAGGGGGGTTATCAGGGTATGAAATTTACGGAACCTGATAACAATGATCTCTGGAAGTCCGGTAACTTCTTTATAAATGGACAAGTTAGTAAAACATTTAGTTTCTTTACGGGTTATGGGGCATTACAATATGAAAGTTATAATACTGACGTATCCTATAATTACGTAAATTCTACAGGGACGAAAACACCAGTAAAGGTATCATTAGACGGAAATAATAATTTCAGATTAGTTTTAGGTGGTACTGTACGAACAGGTTTCTTTGCCTTCAATCTTGATGCAAACATCGGCAAGAGATTTGCAATATCCTCGGGTATTAATTTTATAATT
>JBHELA010000315.1:0-8428 GCA_041859005.1 Ignavibacteria bacterium | reverse complement strand
TCTATTTCTTTGCGTGTTTCGAGCAATAATTTTGAGGTTAATTAATCAATATATTATAACCAAATGCTTCTTCAAATAATTCTTTCCTCATGTTAGCGCCCCAGAGTTCAAGCGTAGGTTCTTTTCCTTCTCTCGGCGTGACTTTTATATGAAAATTTTTATCCTGAACAGTAACCTTTATTGATTCTATTACTGAATTATGCCCCCTGTCCAGTCCGTCAGAAATTCGCAGTATCCCAGCAAGCATCTTCACCTTGTTTTTATTCGCAGGAGAAAGTTTGTTAAACTCAATGTGCTTTGCTTTTGGATGCGATTTTCTGTGGTATCTTGCTATGTTTGCTATTACTTCAATCTCTTCATTGTTAAACCCGAGCAGCTCAGAGTTTTTAATCAGGTAGTATGAATGACGGTGATGCTGTGAATGCGAAATACTGTGTCCTATATCATGCAGATAAATTGCCGCTTCAAGCATGTCAAGCTCAGAGTCTGTCAGTTCGAATTTATCCTTTAACGCATCATAAATCGGCAATGAAAGCTGAAGTATTTTCCTGCAATGTGCTTCGTCGTACCCGCAATGTCTGGCAAGATTTATTACGCTTCTGTACCTCACGTTCTTCATGTCTTCCGACTGAAGTGTGTTATGCTCTTTATCAATAGTATCAAAAAGTATCCCCTCGCGAAGAGCATAACTTGAAAGTGTTATTTGTTTAATGTTTACCTCTTTAAATATCTGTTCAAGTATAACCGCACCCGCCGACATTATGTCCGCCCTATCGGAATCAAGTCCTTCAATTTTTTTAATAGCCGAAATGTTGTCAAGAGTCAGAATTGTTTTTACTGCTTCGTTGAGCTCTGCATCTGAATACTTATAGTTGTTGAAATTGAAAAGCGAAACATCCTCGGTTGAGTTTTTGCAGTATATTATCGAACCGAGATTTGTTATCGTTCCCGATGTGCCGATTACAACATCATATTTTTCATTCTTAAGACTTCTTACTATAGGATTAATAATACTCCTGACATGCAGCCTGGCATTTTCGATGTTCTCTTTTGTGTACTTTCCGTCAGAGAAGAACTTTTCCGTCAGACGGACTGCTCCAAGCTTAATGCTGTTTGAAAATATAACGTTTCCCTTCTCGCCTGTTAGAAACTCAGTACTTCCGCCGCCTATGTCAATCAGCAGTATCTTTTTGTCGAACACATCAAGCGCCTGAAGTACGCCGAGGTAAATCAGACGGGCTTCTTCGTACCCCGATATAACTTCAATTGAAATGCCTGTTCTCCTGTTTGCCTCGTTTATGAACTCGTCTTTGTTCAGCGCCTCACGCGTCGCGCTTGTTGCCACTGCTCTGATTTCTGCATTGAATGAATCGCTCGTTATCTTAAACCGCTTCAGTGCGGTTATTGCCCTCTCCATTGCGTCAAGAGAAATATACTTCATATCGGTTGAACTCTTTCCGAGCCTTACAACCTCTTTGTCTTTCGTAAGTACTTTAACTATACCTTTATCATTAACGCTTGCAATTACAAGATGAAAAGAATTTGTACCGATATCAATTGCTGCCAGCGTTTTATTCTGCATTTGGTTTACTGTTTCGTAATATAATTGTTTATAAAATTAAAAACTTTTTCCACAGGAATATCATCTATCTTTTCCGAATCTGATTGAATGTATGCGCCCTTTGGATTTATTGGTGACCATTCGTACCCTTTTGTCGGACCAAACAAACCTATTACTTTTGCGTTAACATAAGCAGCAACATGCATGGGACCTGTGTCGTTGCTTAAATACAGTGACACATGGCTTAATATTGATGCCGTTTCTCTTATCGTTATTTTAGGAGTAATCTCACAGTCCATTGAATGGCTCTTAAGTTTGTGTTTAATGTAGTTGTGTATTTCCCCGTCCATCGGTCCTGATGTTAATACAATATAAGGGTTGTATTTATTGTGAAGCATTAATATCAGTTTCACAAAGTTATCCTTGTTCCATCTGTTCTGAACCTTTGCTGCACCCGCGTGAAAAGCAAACACAGGTCTTGATTTGTCAGGAAAATTATCCGCATAGTAGCGGTCGGCATACGCAATTTCTTTCTTATCAAGAACAAGCCTTACGTTCTTTTTCTCTTCCTGTGAAAGGTCGCAGCTTATAAGCCTTGCAATATCGAGATTTCTTTCTGTCTGATGAAGTTTCTGTTCGTCCCAGAAAAATTTCTTTTTAATCGTTAAAAGGTTTGCGGATTTGTTGGTTTTGTTCTCAATGCTCTCAACCCCAACGCGTATTTTTGCACCTGAAATATAATTAATATAATGCGATGTACGTGAGATAGATGCCGTTGACGGCACTATTCCGATATCATACTTGCGTGAAAGAAACTGATTGAAAAAATCCAGAAGTGAATGAACACCCTGCTTGTTGTAATTAATTACTTCATCAATATAAGGATTTGCTTTACTGTTCAGTACTTTGTAACTAACAGGAGAAGCAATCAGTGTAATGTGAGCATGAGGAAATTTTTTGCGTATTGCCGCAAACATCGGAAGTGCACAGAGCATGTCGCCAAGCTGGTGATGCTGCCTTACTATAAGAATATTCTTTGCTCTTTCAATACTGTTATCAGAGTTCTTCATAATGTGCATCTACAACTTTATCCTTGTCTATTTCGGACTTCTTCTTTATCTCAGCTGCGGGTTTTACTATGCTTGAAGATTTATGCTTTGCGTTTTTGTACAATCTGAAAAAGAATTTTATAAGATAGAAGATAAAATAAAATAGAAACAGGTACCAGAAAAACTTCAGCATCTATCTGCCCGCTGCTTTCTTGACAGAAGGATTGAAGTATTCTATGTTTCCGTGCTCGGGTTTCAGAATCTCGGCAATGAGGTCGTTGAAGTCGTTTTCATTGTTCACAAAATCCATTTCGGTTGCGTTCACTATCATAACCCTCGATGCCTTGAACCTGAAGAAGAAGTAATTGTACGCTTCGTTTAAATCCGAGATGTACGTTTCGCTCATGTTCTTCTCTGCAATTCTTCCCCGCTTGTTTATGTTTGCCATCAGCCTTTCAACTGTTGACTGCAGATAAATTACAAGGTCGGGTTTTTTAAGATTGCGCTCTATGAACGAAACCATTCTTTCATACAGTTCAAGCTCGTCGTCGGCAAGATTCAGGTAAGCGAAAATTTTATCTTTCTCAAAAATGTAATCCGCTACAATGTACTCGTGAAAAAGGTCATCCTGCCTGAGCTCCAGAAGCTGTTTGTAACGCGACATGAGAAAATACATCTGCGTATGAAGTGCATACCTCCTCGGGTTCTTGTAAAACTTTTCGAGGAACGGATTGTCTTCGTAGCTTTCAAGCACAAGATTTGCATTCATCTTTTTAGCAAGCATCTTTGCAAGCGTTGTTTTACCGGCGCCGATTACCCCTTCAATTGCTATGTATTTAATCTGTGTGGATGACAAATATCTAATTTTTATAAATACAAACTTCTGAAATATCTTTTGTTATTTTAAGGAGCTCATTCATTGTCTTTTTTAGAACAGGATGAATAAAGTTTCCGTCTAATTCGCACATCGGAACAAGTACAAACTTTCTGTTCTGAACTTCTTTGTGCGGCACTGAAAATTTCTCGTCTTCATAAACTACATTCGCAAAGAACAGAATGTCTATATCAATCTCCCTTTCGTACCACTTCTCCCTTTCCTTTCTCCCCGCTTTCTTCTCGGTTTTTTTCACGAAATCCAAAAGCTCTTTCGGAGAGAAAGATGTATCAACTTTAATTACCCTGTTAAGAAAAAGATTCTGCTCTTTTATTCCCCAGGGTTCTGTTTCATATACCGATGAAACACTTACTGTTTCTATATTACTGCAGCTTCCTATAAGAGAAGCTGCAGTGTCTAAAAATTTCAATCTATCGTTAATGTTGGAGCCAAGCCCCAGAAAAACGTCCCGCGTCAAGCTCTGCTCAGTTCATTAACTACTTCAACCGAGTCTATTATACCGAGCGGTGCGTTTGGCTTTCTTATCTTTACAGTAACCTTCTGCACAAGCACAAAGTTTGCGAGTATTGCCTCGCATACTTTCAAGTTTGCCGTCTCAACAAGGTTAAACTTTTCCTTGTTGAATATTTCTTTCACAAGGTTATAAACCGCAAGATAATTCACCGTCTTGCTCAGCTTGTCTGAATCTTCAAGCCCACTCAGGTCGCAGTCCATTTCAATATCAACTTCAAACTGATTGCCGAAAACCTTCTCGTGTTCGAGGTCTCCGTGATACGCAAAAAACTTCGCATTATTTATCTTTATCGTCGTCAGTTTCAATTGTCTATTTCTTGTTTACTTTCTTTGCTGCCTTTTTTAATACTTTTGTTACTTTCTTTGCTTCTTTCTTCACGGCTTTCTTTATTTTCTTCTCGCCTTTTTTAACCTTAATCTTTTCAAGTGCGGTCTTCATAGTCTTGCCGATATCAGCAGGAGATTCAACAACGTGAATTCCGCATTCCTTCATCACTGCCATCTTTTCCGCAGCTGTTCCCTTGCCGCCTGCGATGATTGCACCTGCATGCCCCATTCTGCGTCCCGGAGGAGCCGTTCTGCCTGCTATAAATCCTACAACCGGTTTTTTAACATGCTTTTTAATATAGTATGCTGCCTCTTCCTCAGCGTTTCCGCCTATCTCGCCAATCATTACTATAGCGTCTGTATCTTTGTCTTCATTGAAAAGTTTTATTGCATCAATAAACCTCGTTCCGATTACAGGGTCGCCGCCAATACCTATACAGGTTGACTGCCCTATGCCGAGCTTTGTAAGCTGGTCAACCGCTTCATAAGTAAGCGTTCCGCTTCTTGATATAACTCCGACTCTTCCCTTCTTGTGTATGAATCCCGGCATGATGCCTATCTTGCACTCGCCCGGACTGATTATTCCCGGACAGTTCGGTCCTATAAACCTTACGCTGCGTCCATCTTTATTCTGGCTCTGTACATAATTGTAAACATTAACCATGTCCTTTGCCGGAATTCCTTCGGTGATGCAAACAACAAGATTGATTCCTGAATTAACTGCTTCAATAATCGCATCCGCCGCAAATCCCGCGGGTACGAAAATTACAGAAACGTTTGCCTTCGTCGCGGCTACTGCTTCCTTTGCTGTATTAAAAATCGGAACCTTGTCGTTAAACAGCGTCCCGCCTTTGCCGGGTGTAACTCCTGCCACAACGTTTGTTCCGTATTCAATCATTTGTGTCGTGTGAAAAGTCCCCTCGGAGCCTGTAATGCCCTGCACGAGAACTCTGGACCTTTTATTAACTAATATGCTCATGTGATAATAATTTTATTTAACTACGTTTGTTTTAATCTTCCACTTTCCGTTTTTATCTGCCTGAAGTGTGTAACTTATTTCGCTTTGCTTTTCCACTTCCTTGCCGTCAGCACCGACCATCGTCTGCTTAACTTTCACCTTAACGACTGCCGTTCCGCCTTTCTGTGAAACAACTTTCGGCTCTTCCGTTATGACAAATTTCTTCGTGCTTTTATAGTTCTTTTTAAAGCTGTCAGTACTGCGGTTATCCCATACCTCGCTTGCTTTCTTCATGTTTGCTTCGAATGTTTTCGAATCGTTCACGCCGCGCTGTATGTACTCAAGATAATCATTAATCGCTACTTTTGGATTGTCGAGACGTTTATTAAGCTCTTTTTCCTTTTCCTCCATTTTCTTTTCCTTCAAAGTTTTTTCCTTAATCTTTGCAGAATCTTTTGAGGTTGGAATTGTAATAGTTTTTGAAGTGTCCTGCTGGGTTGTGCCCGTAATACTACCAGAAGAAACAAGCGTGGAATCAATCTGTTTAAGCCTCTCTTCCCACTGCCTTAACTGCTCCTCTTTAATTCTCAGAAACTCTTCCTTGTCTTTCTGTTCTTTCTCTTTATTCGCAAACTGTTCCTGCTGCTGTGAAAGAGTCTGCTGGTCTTCCTTTTTGTCACACGATGAGATGGATAAAACTAACAATATAAGAATTACTCCAACGGTTAAATTTTTTGTCAGTTTCATTTTATGCTATAAATTTTATAAAATATTATATCAAAATAGTCTATTTGCTTTTGATATTCAATTGATAATTTGAATAACATTTTATTGTAATTGCGTATTTATTAACTTGTTTAATGAAAAACAGGAAAGTGCTGGAAGAACAAAGCTGGAAAATCCTCGAAAGGCTTATCGATGCTGGGTTTCCATCAACTACGGACGACGATTCATTCAGGGAATACTCTGCAAAAATCGAGGTCGAAGGCATCGGAATTATAAACCTTTATTACAGCCCCAAAAAGAAAAGTTTTAAGCTCGGATTTCATGAAATAAAAGATAAGAAAACCCGTGCTGAATTGGAAAAACTCCTGAGCGATATGGATACAACCGCTCCCGAAGACGGAGTTTACACAAACAAAGGTTATGAAATAGATGTTGACGGCTCTTATTTCAGCGATAAAACGGCTTATGCGGCTATAATCAGAAAAGACGGAAAAGTAATAAAAGAACTGAAAGGACTCGTTGATACAGCTAAAGTAAAAAGCTCTAACCAGATAACAGGAGAAATGAAAGCAGTAATAAAGGCAATAGACTTTTGCAACCAGAACAAAATAAAGAAGATAAGACTTTACTACGATTACAACGGCTTGAAGTACTGGGCGCAGGGCAAATGGAAGACAAACTTCGTCTCAACAAAATACTATCAGGATTTCATGAGCAAACAAACCATCATCATCGACTGGATAAAAATCTCCAGCCACACCGGCGTTTACTGGAACGAGCGTGTAGATGAACTCGCCAAAAGCGCCATCACCGAATCCCAAAAATAAAACAAATGCTAAAAAGACATGGGTGATATAAAATAAAAGAGGTGCGGGGAAAGCACCTCTTTTATTTTATATATCCTACTCTTGCTGTTCTTGCTGCTCTTTACTTGTTATTCCTATACGGACAGTTCTGCCTGTTGCCTCTGCCGTTTCCTCTTTGTGTATTATCAACAGAGCCGTCATCTGTTCTATACCTGCAATTTCCATAGTTACCGCGATTTCCTCTGTTACCCTTATTACCGTTTCTCCATCCCTTACCATTACCGTTCTTACCTTTATTGCCTGCCCAATACGGCACACCGTTTTCATCCGCAAGCTTAATAGTAACACCATTCTGTATTACTTCATTTGGATAAAGTTCATTCACACCATTCACAGTTTTTACTTCGCCCTTAATCGTAGCCGACTCATTATTAAGTTTAATACCATTATTCAGCCAGTACCGGTAAGGACCCATGTGAATCTGATAGACCGTTCCGTCGTCCGCCTTAAAATTTGCAATTGGATGATTTACATCTGTAATATTACCTGTAACAGTTATCGGGTCTGTTGTTGTAGTTCTCTGTGCAAATAAGACACTGCTCATAAGCATCAGAACAATTGTGATGTTAATGTAAAGTTTCATTTCTTTTTCCTTTGTTTTTAAATTAATAACTATACCTTATATCAATCAAATGACGTGCCAAACAAAACTCTTCGAAAACACCCCAAATACCAACATATTTTTCCAACTTCGACAATCATGTCGAAATTATCAGCAACTTTTGAAGAAATTCCAATAATAATTGCAGCTGGAGGAACCACTTTTGTTAAAAGTACACTTTGTCACTTCATCACTGTTTTATTTTAATTCAACCTTCCAGGTTGATGGAGTGCAGGATGTATGCCTTACCCTAATAGCACATATTGAAACTGTCACCTGTTACCTGCTTTTGCTGTTTTTCCTTCCTTTCCTGCTTTTACGGCTTTACATGCCTTCCTACATATAATCACAACATTTTTTGGCATTTGGACACGAAAATACTCATTTTATAAAAATTTATTCGTATGTAAAAAATCTTCTTGCCATATATGTCACTGTATTATCCGTCACTTATATTTCTTTGAAAAAATAAATAAATTTTTCTGATGTCATAGTTTTGGTTTTTGTAGTGATTATTAATGAAAGGTGTATCTAAAGTTTTGTCTCTTAAAAAATAAATGAGCCGATTTTATTTAAATGTAAAAATTGTCTCAAAATGTTCTGAAAATCACGTTTTCGTTTTTTCTTAATCTTGCACTCTCCTTGCACTCAAATTAGTCTTGAATTAGGTGTGTTATTCTCTCGCTACACAGCGATGAATTTTTATAAACATAGTGTGCTCACTTACTACGTAGTTGCTTAACTGTATTAGCCAAAGATAAGCCTGCAATTTAAGCTTAATTTCGAAGTGATTTTGTGGCACAGTGTTTGATTACATATACAATATAGGACACAAAATTAAAATTAAATTAAAAATTAAATTGAAAGGTAACAAAATGAAAAAGCTCTTCTTAGCAATCGCAGTAGTCTTAGCATTAACAGTCTCTAAAGAC
>JBHELA010000260.1:0-3989 GCA_041859005.1 Ignavibacteria bacterium | reverse complement strand
TATGGACTTAAGTTCATCGAGCTTAGACTTAATGGGCTTGTATCCAAGCGAATTTATTTTTGATTCATCCAGACCGCTTGCAAAGAAATCACCTATCTTCTGCTTATTTGAACCGGGAGGATTATTCATAGAAGTTATTTCCTCAATAAGAGCTTTAAGCTGTCTGTCATTATTTTCCCTTAATTCATCGAAAGCACCGTAACGAGTAAGGTCGGGGGGAATGGAAGTATTTTTCACCCATGTTCCATTTGCATAACTAAAAAAATCATCTCCGGGGTTTACACCAAAATCCATATTGTTTCTATCAATAATAATTGACTGGGAGGAAGAAATCGATATAAAACCAAAGAACAAAATGAAGGAAAAGATTATTTTCATCATAATTTTATTAAAATTTAAGTAATATATTTATAATACAATTAACCCGCTAAAAAAATTCACGCATATTTAGAATATATTTGAGTCAGACTTAATGGTACATATTAAGAATAAGTCAGTTTTATATTCTGAACCACGCTTTCATGAAGGCTCAAAGCAACAGGACATGTCTTCGAAATATACTCAATTATCTTCTTTTCTTTATCAGAATAGTTATGGGGTGGGAATATAATCTCAATTTGTATCTCAGCAACTTTGCGAGGTTCAGCTGACATTATTTTTGTGATTTCGGCAGTTGCTCCGTCAATCGAGAATCCGTGAGTCTTTGCGGCTACACCCATAATAGTAATCATACATGCGCAAAGTGAAGATGACATGAGGTCTGTCGGGGAAAAAGCCTCTCCTTTTCCGTTATTATCTGTAGGGGCATCAGTTACAACCACCTGACCCGATTTAACATGAGTCATTTCAGTTCTAAGATTTCCGAGATATTTTATAGTTGATGTAGGCATATATTCTTGATTTATTTGTTTAAAAATAAGCGTTTGAATAGTGTTTTAAAATGATATACATTAAGAATAATTCCTTGTTTGAAAATGCGGGTATATATTACATTTAAACTCGACGGCTCATTTTGTATATTATAAATTGTATAAAATTGGATGAAACAACAGAAAATATATTAAAAAGGGACGCTCCAAGACCAAGTGATTACTGGGCTAAGCTATCCGAATACGAAGGTCCTCTTGATATTCTGCTTCACTTTGTTAAAGAAGAGGAGCTGAATATATATGATATTCCTATTTCTAAGATTACAAAGGATTTCCTTGAGTTTCTGAACTACATGCAAACACTTGATATTGAACTTGCAGGAGAGTTTTTGCTTATGGCTGCTGAGCTAATGAAGATTAAGGCGCGAATGCTCATACCCCAGATAGTTGAAAACGAAGCCGAAGAGGAAGACCCGAGATACACACTTATAAGGAAATTACTTGAATACAAAAGATTTAAGGATGCTTCATCAGAACTTCTGAAGTATGAAGAAAGTGCAAGACAAAGATATTTCAGGCTTTACTTTAAGAAAGATCCAAAAGAAGTAGAACTTGATGTTTTAAATGATGCAGGACTTCAGAACCTCACGATTTTTAACCTGATTAAAGGCTATAAGCGTGTAATCACAAACGTAAGGCATGAAGTTATTCACCCAATTGAGCTTATGAACACAACGCCTGAAATTCAGAGGGAATTTCTAATTAATTTTTTCAAGACACGATTATCTGTAAACTATAAAGAGCTGATAGGTACAATGGATGAGAAAATGGTTGTGATATGCACATTTCTTTCTATACTACAGCTCGCACTGGAAGGTTATCTCGGTATAATATACAATGAAAAGGACCTGTCTGAATTTTCTTTAATTAAAATAATAAACGAACACTTAAATTGAGTACAGACGGAATTAAGAATATTGTTGAAGCGCTAATCTTTGCATCCGACGAAGAAATTACAGCGAAAGAAATAAAAGATCTTTTAGATACATTCAGAATAAGTGTTTCGGTAAAGGAAATTGAGACTTCTATAGATGAATTGAACAAAGAATACGAAAATAACAGCAATGCATTTGAATTAATAAAACTTGCAGGCGGCTATATATTTGCAACTCGTAAAAAGTATTCTCACTTCCTTGGTAAACTAACTGCGGAAACACAAAAGAAGAAACTTTCACAGTCGGCAATCGAAACTCTTGCAATCATAGCGTACAAACAGCCCATTACACGCTCAGAGATTGAGTTTGTAAGAGGAGTAAATGTTGACTATATAGTCAACTCGCTTCTCGAACGAGATCTTATTACAATCAAGGGAAGGGCTGACGGTCCCGGCAGGCCTATACTTTACGGCACAACATCAAGTTTCCTTAAAGTGCTGGGATTAAACGCAATAGAAGACCTGCCGAAACTTAAGGAGATAAATGACATACTTAAGAATGAAAAGATTGAAGGCATTTCTGAAGCTGATATTGACCTGTTCAATTCCATGAGCAGTCAGGGGCAGGAAGAATTTACGGAAGGCTCGCCGAATGAACGTCTAAACTTCGAAGAAAGTGCAGAAGGAGATACAGAACAAAATGAAGATGAATTGGGAATATCAGATATCAGTGATGATTTAACAGAAGAAAATATAAATGAGCATATTCAAGAAAATATAACTGAAGGCTATAAAGAAGAAATAGATAATGGAATGGATATTAATAATGATAAGAAAGATGATGATATAAACGGAGGAAATGATTCCGAAAGCAAAACAGAGAAAGAGAACACATGAAAGAAGAAAGCGGAAATTACTCCCGTCTGAACAAATATCTATCTAACAACACAGAATTTGCGAGGAGAAAAATAGACGAGTTCATAACACAAGGCAGGATAACGGTAAACAATAAGGTTATACTTGAACAGGGTTTGCAGATTAATCCGGACAAAGATGAAGTAAGGCTTGACGGCGAAAGAATAAGAGAAAAGGCAAACAAGAAATATTTTATACTTCACAAACCGATAGGTTTTATAACAACTACAGATGACGAGAAGAACAGGAAAACTGTTATTGACCTAATTAAAACCCATGATAAAGTATTTCCAATAGGAAGGCTTGACAGCGATACAAGCGGGGTTTTGCTCCTTACGAATGACGGTGATTTTGCGAATAAGCTGATGCATCCAAAATTCAAGGTTGAGAAGATATACATAGTTACTCTTTCAAAACCCCTCGAAGAAAAGCTAAGAGCTAAGCTTGCAGGAGGGATAAAACTTGACGGTAAAAAAACAGCACCAGCCAAGATAGTTCATCCGAACAAGAATGATTTAAGCATTGTTTCCATTACGTTAACAGAGGGAAGAAACAGACAAGTACGCAGGATGTTTGAAGGATACGGATATTTTGTCAGGAAACTTCACCGCATATCATACGGGCACTTGACTGTTGAAGGTCTGAATGCAGGAGAATACAGAAAACTAACAAAAGAAGAAATAAATAAATTTACGAATAAATAAAATGACTGAACAAAACGAATTAGTAAAAAGAAGACTTGAAGAGCTTGAAGAAATCAAGAAGCTTGGTGTAAATCCTTACCCGCACAGGTATGACGTTACTGACAAGGCAGATGATTTACTTAAGAATTTTACTGATCCCAAAGACGAAACAGGGACAGAACTAAGAAAGAAGATCATCGTTTCAGTAGCAGGAAGAATATCAGCTATAAGAAGAATGGGCAAGGCAACGTTTTGTCACATTAAGGACGACACAAACAGAATACAGGTATATGTTAAGAGGGACGAAGTAGGTGAAATAAGCTATGCGATACTGAAGATGCTTGACATAGGAGATATAATAGGTATTAAAGGATTTGTATTCAGAACAAAGACTGGGGAGGTCTCGATACATAGCGTTTCAATTGAACTACTTGCTAAGTCAATACATCCTCTTCCCGTTGTAAAGGAAGAAATCACTGAATCAGGCGAGAAGATAATCCATGACGCATTTGCGGACGTCGAACTGCGTTACAGACAAAGATATATTGACCTTATAGTAAATGAGAATGTTAAAGATACGTTTATTAA
>JBHELA010000227.1:0-7757 GCA_041859005.1 Ignavibacteria bacterium | reverse complement strand
ATAACTACCTATCCCGTATTTATATTTAGGTATTACTTCTTCTTCCGGTTTCATAAGGAACATATATTTCAAAATTTTAATGTAGAAGAACAAGGAAACGACACTGTTGAGCATACCGACCATTGCCAGCCAGATTAATTTTGATTCTATCAAAGCGGAGAACAAATAAAACTTACCGATAAATCCTGCGGTTGAGGGAATGCCTGAAAGAGCAAACATAAATACACCCATAAAAACAGCTACGGCGGGTGCTTTGTAACCAAAGCCGCGCATGTCAGACATATCGTCTGAGTCAATTTTATTTACGATAAGAATTAAAGCATAGAATGCACCGAGCGTCATGAACAGGTATGCTATAAGGTAAACAATCATAGCAGTAAGACCCTGCTGATTTGCGACAGTTAACCCAAGCATAATATATCCGCCCTGAGCGATTGAAGAGTAAGCAAGCATTCTTTTAACGCTCTGCTGCCAAACGGCGGCAAAGTTACCAAAGATCATTGATGCAACGGAAAGGACAATAATAATTTCAGTCCAACCTATCCCGCTGATAATCTGCAATTTCCCTTCAAGCATTGTATAGCTTTGAAGGAACGTGCTGAAAAAGAATCTTATCATAACAGCAAAACCAGCAGCAGAAGAAGTAACCGCAAGAAAAGCAGTAACCGGAACAGGAGCACCTTCGTACACGTCAGGAGTCCAGAAATGGAACGGTACAGAAGAGATTTTGTATCCGAATCCGGCAAGTATCATGATAATCACCATTACGATGAGGGGATTAGCAGCGATACTAGCAGTAGTAAGGAAAAGCGAGATATCATATATATTCATTGAACCTGTGAACCCGTACAAGAGACTCATACCATAAATCATAATACCCGAAGAAGCTGCGCCGTAAATAACGTATTTCATTGCTGCTTCTGAGGACCTCTTTACTTTCTTAGTATATCCCGAAAGGATGTAGGATGATAAACTAACCGTTTCGAGAGCGAGGTACATCATAATCATGTTGACAGAAGAAGCCATAAGAAAAGCTCCTATAGTCATTGCTAAAATGAGGTACACGTGCTCGTTATGATGAGTAGATTCCTGAATCTCTTTAGAAGAAACAGTAAAAATAATCACGAATATAGTTGAAACGATGAAAAGAAACTTAAAGAAAACCGAATAAGGGTCAATAACAACCATCCGGGAGAACATAATCCTTTCGGTTCCAAACTGCAAATAAGCAAAATATCCGCTGACTATTAATCCAATTATACCCGCAACCGGCACCACCACTGATTTTTTCCTGAGAATAAGGTCAAGAAATATACATACAATCACAGTGGCAATTAAAACCGTTTCGGGAATAAAACTGTTTAAACTAATTAATGTTTGCTTTATTATTTGTTCTTGCACTTAAGTATAATTAAATTTTTAATTTATTCCCCAGATAAAATTAACTAACTGATTTACTGAAGCTGACATTAAGTTCAGCATGTACGAAGGCAATATTCCAAGGAATATTACGATGATAATTAAAGGTACAGTGCTGATCAATTCCCTGCCGTTAATATCCGTCAGGTCATTCCACTTTTCGGGCAATTTACCGAAGAACAATCTTTGAATAGTCCAAAGAATGTAGGCAGCATTCAGAATAATTCCAAGAAGAGAGATGATTGCGATAGTTCTTATAAATTCGTTCTGGAAAGCGCCGAGGAATATAAATGTTTCACTAATGAATGCGCTGAAACCCGGCAAGCCGATAGACGCAAACATAGCAATTGCGATAACTGCAAAGTATTTCGGCATTTTATTAGCAAGACCGCCAAAATCGTTAAGTCCTCTTGTATGCGCTCTGTCGTAAATAATACCGACAGAAAGGAAGAGGATTGCAGTAATTGTACCATGATTGAACATCTGCAAAATAGCGCCGTTTATACCGATAGTAGTGTTAGATGCCATACCAAGCAGGACATAACCCATGTGAGAAATTGAAGAATAAGCAATGAGTTTTTTAAAGTCTTTCTGAGCCATGGCACACAGTGCACCGTATATAATATTTATGGCAGCAATAATGGCAATCGGATACATAAAGTATTTGGCGCCGTCCGGAAAGATTGAATACGATATTCTTAACAAACCGTAAGTTCCCATTTTCAGAAGAACACCAGCAAGAATAACCGATATAGCTGTGGGTGCTTCAACGTGCGCATCGGGTAGCCATGTATGGAACGGAAACGCCGGAACTTTGATTGCGAAACCTATAAACAAAGAAGCAAAAGCCAGGAGCCTCCATGTTTCGTTTAACATACCGAAAATAGAATCAGGCGGAAATGTTGCAGGATCCATTAATGTAAGCATATTGAAAGTATGGAGACCTGTTGCAGGGTCTTTTGAACTAAAATAAAGACCAATCATAACTACCAGAATGAAAGCACTTCCGAACAAAGTGTAAAGGAAGAACTTGATAGCCGCATATTCCCTTCTTTCGCCTCCCCAAATACCGATTAAGAAGTACATAGGCAGAAGCATGATTTCCCAGAACACAAAGAAAAGGAATAGGTCTAAAGATACAAACACACCCATCATTCCTGTAACGAGGAAAAGATACATAATGTAGTATCCCTTTTCATTTCTTTTAACGCTGAACGAAGCAATAGCGCCTATGAATGAAATCAGGGCTGTCAATAAAACCATCGGGAAAGAGATACCATCAACACCTAAAAAGTACTCAATTTTAATCCTGCCATCCCACAGGAATGCAGGAACATCAATCCAGGTAAGCTTTTCCACAAACTGGAAACCAGCAAGAGAATTAATTCCTGCTTTAGCCGGATCATAAACACTAAGCAACACGGCAGAAAGGACTAAGAGTAAAGACGTAAATCCTACTGCGATGTACTTGATGGATTTTTCTGCACTTTTCGGAACAAAAAGAACGGCAATCATACCCAGAACAGGCAGAAATACCATCCATGTCAGTATCCCAATTCCAAGAAGTTTAAATTCAATCATCTCAAATATTTTTATTTATATATTAATTGCTTTTATTGTAAAGTGCCGAAAGAGGGAGTCGAACCCTCACGAGATTTGAGTCTCGCTGGATTTTGAGTCCAGTGCGTCTACCAATTCCGCCATTTCGGCATATTATAAAAGAACGTTAAAATCTAAAACTACATAACACGGAAAACGAAATACATAATCAGTATTCCGAACAACAAAAATGCAATATAGGTCTGTATTCTACCAGTCTGGAATTTCCTGAAAATAAGACCAAAAGCACCAACTATACCACCTGTAAGATTAACGAGACCATCAACAACAATATTATCGAATAATCCGTTATACTTTGAGAATACTCTTGTAACCGTGGAGGCACCGTTAACCGCTCCGTCAACTATATTATTATCGAACCATGCACTCATTCTGGAAAGACCCATTGTTGTTGAAACGGCAATCTTATCATAGAGTTCGTCAAAATACCATTTATTAAGAGAGAAATTGTACAACGGTTTTATAGAATCAGCAAGTTTATCAACATTGACCTTTTTCCAGTAATAGAAAGTAAATGCAGTTAGAATGCCGATTCCTGATATTACGAGAGAGAGTGCCATTGCAGTATAATGTGCATGATGGACGTGTTCCATATATTCCTCAAGAGGCAGCAATTGATACATAAAACCTTTTGTTCCCGCGAGCAAATGTTCGGGCATCTTTACAAGATTCAGGAACCAACCACCGTCACCCGACAGCGGATTGAACGAGAAGAATCCGAAGAAAGATAAGACCGCGAGTGAAATCAAAGGGATAGTCATTTGTTTCGGTGATTCATGGCAGTGGTCGTATTTTTCCTTATTTCTCGGTTCACCGAGGAAAGTAAGAATTAACAACCTGAACATATAGAATGCTGTCAGACCTGCAACGAAGAAAGCAAGTATAGGAACGATATAATTAATACCGCCGTTTATACTGCCGAAAGCAAGCGTTGCTGAAAGAATTGCATCCTTGCTTAAGAATCCTGATGTTAACGGTACGCCTGAGATTGCCAGAGTTGCCATTAAGAATGTGTAAAATGTAATCGGCATCTTTTTTCTAAGTCCGCCCATTTCCCTAATATCCTGAACGTGATGCAGACCGTAAATAACGGAACCTGCAGTGAGGAACAGACATGCTTTGAAGAATGCATGAGTTACAAGATGGAAAAAACCGAAAGAATAAGCTCCGACACCAATTGCCATAATCATATAACCAAGCTGGCTGATAGTAGAATAAGCAAGTACTTTTTTAATGTCGTTTTGTGTTAAAGCAATAGTTGCAGAAATGAAAGCTGTAATTACTCCAATGTATGTTATAACAGTTAATGCGTCTGCAGACAGCATTACAAATACTCTTGCGACAAGATAAACACCAGCGGCAACCATCGTTGCAGCATGGATTAATGCTGAGACAGGAGTTGGACCTTCCATAGCATCGGGAAGCCAAACATGCAATGGAAACTGTGCGGATTTACCGACAGCACCACAGAATAACAGAATACCTGCTGCAGTGAGCATACCGCCCGAGAGTTTTCCCGCTGCAACTCCTTCAAAAATACCATTAAACGTAAACGAACCTATTGTAAAGAATATTATCAGAATACCAAGGAGGAAACCTGCATCACCTATTCTGTTAACGATAAAAGCTTTCTTTGCTGCTTCCTGCGGCGCGGGTTTTTCATACCAAAAGCCAATCAGCAGATAAGAACTTACACCAACGAGTTCCCAGAAGACATACATCAGAAGAATGCTGTTACCGAGTACGAGACCGAGCATCGAGAATGTAAACAAACCGAGATAAGCATAATACTTCTTGTATTTTGCATCGCCTTCCATGTACTTAACGGAAAAAAGATGGACGAAGGCACTGATAGCGTTCACGACTACAAGCATAATTGCGGTCAGGTGATCAATCTGGAATCCGGCATAAAAGTTCGTAATCCCAAGAATTTTATTTTCACCAAGATTAAACCATTCAACATTGAATTCATACTTACCGAGAACAGTTAAACTGTAGAGAATAAACAGTGAAAAGCCAAGGTTAATAAAAATCAAGGTTGTTGCAAACCAGTCACCGCTTCTCGGAAGTTTCCTGCCGAAGAAAGAAAGCACCAGAAAACTGAACAACGGTATCAGTAATACAAGAACAGGTAATTTATGTAATGCAAATTCCATTATAATAATATAATTTTAATCTTTCATAGTATTAGCTTCGTCAATATCGACAGTGCCGAAGTTGTTGTAAAGGTTTAAGACAATACCGAGCGCAATAGCCGCTTCAGCGACAGCCAGAATCATAACAAAAATACTCAGAACCTGACCGTCAACACCAAGCCCGCCGTAATAAGAGAAAGCAACAAGATTAATGTTTGCTGCATTGAGAATAAGCTCAATACCCATCAAAACGAGTATGGCATTTCTCCTCGATATCATAGCGAACAGACCGAGTCCAAAAAGTACTGCCGATAAGACTAAATAATGATTTAAACCTATTTCCATTTTAATATAATTAAACTTTTAATCTTTTATTTTTCTTGCAAACATTGCCGAGCCGATAAGCGCCACGAGCAAAACAATGGAAGCAATTTCAAAAGGAAGCAAATAGTCAGTTAATAACATTTTACCTATCTGCGATACAGTCTCTTCATTAACGGAAGGCTGTTTTATGTTCCATTTCGTAGAAATAATTATGAAAACCAAAATAGCAATAATTCCAACGGTAAAAATCACTGCAGGAATCTGATTAAGATTTTTAGTGCTAATCTGAATATCAGTAATTTTTGTTGTAAGCATAACACCGAATAACAACAATACTAATATACCTCCGACATAAATCATAATCTGCGTGACAGCGATGAAATCAGCATGCAGCAAGACAAAAAATCCTGATACAGCAAATAAAGTAAAGAATAAAGCAAAAGCTGCATGGATTACATTTTTATTGAACACGACAATTACTGCCGATACGACGGTAATTGCTGCTAACACATAAAATATTATAGTTGTATATGGCATATTATGATTCTTTATCTGTTTCGGGTTTTGCATCTGAAGTGCCTTCGGGTTTAGCTTCTGCTTTTGCCTTTTCTTCAGCGGCTTTCTTTGCGGCAGCTTCAATTGCTGCCTGTTTCTTCTTTTCTTCCTGCTCTAATGCATACTTTTCATACATAGCTTTCTTTTCGATACCCTGTTCAGGAGTTAAGTCAGCGAACTGGTATTTCAAAACATTCCGTTTATACGATGCGAATTCAAAGACATCTGTCATATAGATACAGTCAGTCGGACACGGAAAAACACATAACTGGCAGTAGCAGCATTTAGCAAAATCGATAGTAAAGTCTGTTACGTGCAGAGCTTTCTTCTTGCCCTGAGAGGTTAATCCAGTCTTACCGACAACATCGCCGGGGACGACTTTAACCGTAGAGATATCGATGCAGTTAACGGGACAGGCTTTTGCGCATTGATCGCAACCGATACAATCTTCCATGTTAACATACAGCCTGTTACGCTCTCTTTCGGGTAATTGTAATCTTTGTTCAGGATATTGAATCGTGACACTTTTCTGGAACATATGCCTGAAAGTAATTCCCAATCCGATTGAAATCGAAGAGAACGCCTGATATATATTTCTGAAATATTCTTTCATTTAATATTTGTATAAACTTTTATCTTTATTAAAATAAAATCATATAAAGAGCAACAAGGAACAAATTCACAAGAGTAATCGGAATAAAATATTTCCAGCAAATTGTCATCAACTGGTCAATTCTAACTCTTGGTACAGTCCATCTGACCCAAATCTGAACTCCGACGAGCATCAATCCTTTTGCCAAGAACCAAAATATCTGAAACACAGGTGTGTTCAGGAACGGGATAAGTTCACCAAAAGGCGACTGCCAGCCACCGAGAAAAAGAGTACTGATAACAGCGGATACTGCGAACATCTGTGCATATTCAGCGAAGAAAAACATTGCAAACATCATTCCAGAATATTCGATATGAACGCCCGCAACAAGTTCTGAATCTGCTTCGGTTAAATCAAAAGGTGTTCTGTTAGTTTCAGCGAGAGTTGATGCAAAAAGGATAATGAATGAAATTACCATTATAGGAATCAGCAGTAATTTCCATAAATCGCCCGGTCCTCCGAAAATGTACCAGTTAAACAAACCGCCTGACTGAATTTCCGCAAACTTTTGCATGCTCAAAGTACCAGCAAGCATTACGATAACAACGGCTGAAAGTGCAGTCGGGATTTCATAGCTTACAATCTGCGCTACAGTACGCATTCCGCCAAACAGTGAATATTTATTGTTCGAAGCCCATCCTGCCATTAACACACCAACGACACTAATCGAAGAAATTGAAAAGAAATAAAATAATCCAATATTCAAATCAGCTCCGATAAATACAGAACTGAAAGGCAAAACGGCATAACCCATGAATGCAGCAGTAAATACAATGAAAGGAGCCATTGTGTACAAACCCTTATCAACCTTTGAGGGGTTAATAATTTCTTTCTGCACGAGTTTTAACGCATCCAGGATGGTCTGTATTAAACCGTATTTATCCGTTCGATTCGGACCTATGCGGTTTGAAATCCATGCTGAAATTTTTCTTTCGGCAAGAACCGCATATAATGCAAATACGCTAACATAAATTACAACCGGAATTGTTATTAACACATAAGTTAATATGTTATCTCCGAACCACTGTGTAAAAATGTTTTCCAATTTTATA
>JBHELA010000032.1:0-4149 GCA_041859005.1 Ignavibacteria bacterium | reverse complement strand
TAATTGGTATCTTATCTTACATGAATCTGCATGTAGTCCGAAGTTAAGCGGATAAATATTCAAATCAACAACTTCCCTTAGCGATGGATTATCGTTTGAAAGTTTATAATCACTTTCACTAATACCAAATTCCGGGTATCGAGGCAACAAAAGCGATACCGCCGGATCTCCGATAAGATTATAACAATTAATTGTATTTTTCGAAGGAAAACTTGTTGAATCCGGTGCCTGATAATTAGTAGCTTTTGCAAATATGTCCCCTATTCTTCTTAAAGAATCTGTAGAATATGCTTTTAACAAATAGTTGTTAAGATTATTTCCTGAATTAGAAAAACTCCAGCCTGTTGACCCTACAAAACCTATTGCACCTTTATTTAAAGGGAGTAGAAATTTTTCATTAAAACCCCTGTAACTTGGTTCATTGCTCCTTCCTGTAAAACATGTCATACTTAAGACATAGGGGAAAAATGTGTTCGTTAGTTGACCCGGATCGTCTAAACTCATTTCCCAAGTGTTACTACCGGCATGTCCAATGTAATTTGCAATTAGAGAACCCCTGTTTAATTCATTAATTACTGAGTCTTTATAGTTGTAAGTAACATAACCTGTAGTGTCGTTTTTAAATACCCTTCTAGGTTCTCCCGATAAAGGCGGGGGGGTGATATATGTGTTTATAAAATAATTTGCCTGAGCAACAAATTGAGTTTGCTCATTTCTGCTTGCACCAACGGTAATTATTAAATTTGTTTTCCATAAATTATCAGGTGAATTAGCTGATGACTCATAGTTAATAATTTTATTTACTATATCCTGAGCTTCCTGAAGAGTGTAAGCTGGTATTCGGCCAACAGATATCTGACGGACATAAGTAAAAGCACCAAAATTAAAGTTTGCAAAATATCCATCAGTAGTTGGATTACCATAAACAGGAACGTAATTCTGATAATATAAGGAAGATGTTCCAAAATTTTTCTTGGGATCAATTGAACCGCGACCAAATAAACAAAGATGTTTTAATTTAGGTAATGTCCATGTATCATAAACATTTTTAACAAATCTTCTTATAGAGACAGGATCTTCCATACCATAATTAAACACATCATAAATATCTTCAATTTCAGCTTTAAAAGAACGGTAACCATCTTTTGTATTCCTGTATTGCCTTAATTGTTCTGCCGGACCTTCGAATAATTTGTTGTAAACAATTAGGTAATCAGTACCTGTGGGTGAAGTTACAAGATTCGGTACCTGCCTTTGTTTTATACGAAACGGTTTTTTCGAAATAGTTTTATTGATTATTTCATAATTTCCATTCCCTTTACCAACAAAAACCAATGTATCGCTTGAAAAAGAATAATTAAAAATCTTTATGCCGTTTTTAGTATCATATATATTTAATTGATTTGAAGAAATAAAACCTTTAATCTTAAATATCTTTGCAGATGAATCTGAAATATCAGTGTTAAATGATATCGCACTGCTGTCAAAAACAAACTGTCTCGGATAATACAGCTCAAACATATCAAAATTAATTATACTACTAAATCCTGTTGCAGGACGATTAAGAAATCTCATTGTGTTATTACCATTAACGAGAAGTGAGCTTGAAAAATAAACAGTAGTATCGAACCTATTGAAATTATCTCTGTACATCGTATCAAGTAATGTAGAGTTGATTCTTGGCACAAGACGGTGTTCATTTAAAATAGAAGTGTTTTGATTTCCGGGATATGCAAATACTTTTATCCGGCATTGCTGAGGTGTTACCGGCAATGAATTTATATTAAACATCTGGTCAAAAAAATTAGAGGTTTGCATAGCGCGCCAGTACCATCCTTCACCAATATATTTGTCATTGCTAAAATTACCATAATCTTGTGTAGAAACATTTTGTCCAAGAGTATATATCAGATCCTGTTCGTAATGCAATTTCGCATAATAATAGTTATTAGGATACAGATTAGTCGAAGAATTACTATAGTTAAAATATCTCAACCCAAAAGCGCCCCCCCAAGAGACAAAATATGCAGAAGTATCAGAATAGAGATTAAAATACTCATCAGTTGCATATGAGACAGAGTTATTTGCATCGTTAAGATATGCATTTGTCAAACCTCCGTAATTACGCATTCCAAAGAAGTCCAGATAATCGCTATCATCAAATGAAGCATTTTCTTCACCAAAGAAGAATATTGGTATTTGACTTCCTTTGAAATACACCTTAATTGTTCGTGGGTCAACTGAAGAAACAGAAATACCAGCATTAACAAAATCACTTTTATCAATTCTGTAAATCCCGTCGCTTACAACATACATCTTAAGGTATGTCTGGTTAGGAGTTATCCAGTTGTAATTCTGGGCTGTAGCAGGGCTTCCGGGAAGAAGAAATAATATTAGAACATAGCATGCACACAGATTATATCTGATGAGACTGATTATATATGATAAAACACTATGTTTGAAAAATTTGATTTTTTCGTGTATTAATTTATTATTCATTTAAGTACTACCAGTTTCTGCAAAGAGGTTTCTTTTTTGTTGTTTCCTTCAATTATTAATTTATAAAAATACACACCATTGGCAACATAGTCTTCATCTGCATCCCGTCCATCCCAAGATATCTGATTAAATCCAATATTTAAAGGAGATTCAATAGTTTTGATAAGTCTTCCTGCTATTGTAAATATTTTAATTTTTGCGTTTGATGGGGGCATATTCCCTGATAAATTTATAAGGAATGAAGTTTCATTCTTCATCGGATTTGGGTAATTTTTCAAATCAACAATTTTTAAATCCTGATTAACTGTCATATAGTGTATAATTGTATCCGCAAAATTGTTATTCTGGTCATAGGAAATATAACGGAACTTGTGTTCTCCGTCAGAAAGTTCAGGATTGAAAAACAGAGTTGCCTGTAAAAACTTATCATCGGGGAACTGCAAATCTATTATAGGGTTTTTAATGCCATTGATATAATACCATACATTAGCATCATCAAGCTGAACTCTTATATTTGATGTATCCCTTATAAAAATCTTACTGTCATCATAGAACTTTAAAACAATTCTTGGCTTTGCTGCGATATACTCACCGCTGACTGCATTTATACCATCATAGGTTATATCCATAACAGGCTTTGCTGTATCTCCTTTAATTACAACCCTTGTAATGGCTGTGTTGTTATAGGTATAGAACTCATTCTGATTATTAAGCAAGGAGGTTTCAAAATATATACTTATAGTGTCTGATGTTTTGTTTGGATTTCTTAAACCAATTGTTGAAAGTTTTACTTTTGATGTTGCAAGCGAATCAATTTTCAAAATACTATTAACAGTATCAGCTCTAAGCAGTTTTAAGCCATTTGGAGATGTGGCATACCATTTATTAAGAAAACCGTCAGAAATCGCATACCCGTAATTTCCATAATTTACAGATATATCCATAGTATCCCCGTCATTAAATACAGAGTCGTTTTTAATGAATGAGTAATTATCTGCAATTATTTCAGGAGCCGGAGTATAAGTGAACTTAATGTTTTTAAATACTGGAGATTGAGTTCCATTGGCTGAATCAATATACAATTTAGTAACCAGCTGCAAACCCGGGTATTGAGAAGATTTAATCGTGTCTAAAATAACATTGGAATTATTTGTCAGATTCTTAAACAATAGGACATACTGGTTTAATCTGTTTAATCCAAAAACATCAAAATACAAGTTAGTAAACTGCGGAATTATTTGTGACCATTTGAATGAATTGTAAGATTCAGCTGAAGTAATATTATGGTAAACATATCCTGAGTCATGATAAAAGAGAGGCTGCATAGAGCAAACTGCGGGAGCAAATACAGGATTATAATTTTCCGATTTTATTACATTTGGAAACTGACTGTAGCTTATGAAACTCCATGTAGAAAAATTCTGAAGATTAACAGAATCAACTGATGTACTGCCAAATAGCTTAATTTTCGAACGCAGGCTGCTGTTCATACCGAAATTAGTATTAAATGGTGATGCTTTTAGAATGACAAGAATGTGCTTGTCATCAAATGAATTTAAAAATGACAACACTGAATCATTTGCCTGATTAGTAGAAAAACTAAAATGTTCAAGTTCTTGTATTTTTGAGTTTGTCTTATTAATTTTAAAT
>JBHELA010000018.1:0-4140 GCA_041859005.1 Ignavibacteria bacterium | reverse complement strand
TAATTGGTATCTTATCTTACATGAATCTGCATGTAGTCCGAAGTTAAGCGGATAAATATTCAAATCAACAACTTCCCTTAGCGATGGATTATCGTTTGAAAGTTTATAATCACTTTCACTAATACCAAATTCCGGGTATCGTGGCAGCAAAAGAGATACAGCAGGATCTCCAATAACGTTATAACAATTAATAGTATTTTTCGAGCCGAAAATCGTCGAATCTGGTGCTTGATAATTAATAGCCCTCGCAAAGATATCCCCTATTCTTCTTATTGAATCGGTTGAATATGCTTTTAATAAATAGTTGTTGAGAATATTTCCAGAATTAGAAAAACTCCAGCCTGTTGACCCGACAAAACCTATTGCACCTTTATTTGAAGGGAGTATAAACTTCTCATTAAATCCTCTGTAATTTGGTTCATTGCTCCTTCCAGTAAAACATGTCATACTTAGAACAAAAGGAAAAAAAGTGTTTGTTAATTCACCCGGATCATCTAAACTCATTTCCCAAGTATTACTACCTGCATGTCCAATGTAATTTGCAATTAGAGAACCCCTGTTTAATTCATTAATTACTGAATCTTTATAATTAAAAGTGATAATACCCGTAGTATCATTTTTATATACCCGTCTGGGATTTCCTGATAGTGATGGGGGAGTAATGTAAGTGTTTATAAAATTATTTGCCTGAGAAACAAACAAAGACTGCTCACTTCTGCTTGACCCAACTGTAATAATTAAATTCGTTTTCCATAAATTATCCGGAGAATTAGATGAAGACTCATAATTAATAATCTTATTAACATAATCCTGTGCTTCCTGTAAAGAAAAAGCAGGTATTCGCCCAACAGAAATCTGCCGGACATAAGTAAATGCACCAATATTAAAATTAGCAAAATAACCATCAGTAGTAGGATTCCCATAAACCGGAATATAATTCTGGTAATATATAGAGGAAGCTCCAAAATTCTTTTTGGGATCAAGAGATCCACGCCCGAATAAACAGAGGAATTTTATTTTAGGCAACGTCCATGTATCGTATACATTTTTAACAAATCTACGAACAGCAACAGGGTCTTCCATACCAAAATTAAATATGTCGTAAATATCTTCGATTTCGGCTTTCAAGGAACGGTATCCGTCTTTTGTATTCCTGTATTGCCTTAATTGTTCAGCCGGACCTTCAAATAATTTATTGTAAACAATAAGAT
This sequence comes from Ignavibacteria bacterium, assembly GCA_041859005.1. Lineage (GTDB taxonomy): Bacteria > Bacteroidota > Ignavibacteria > Tepidaquicellales > Tepidaquicellaceae > CAIKZJ01. The sequence goes on along the minus strand of JBHELA010000018.1, from coordinate 2,929 downwards.
AATCAACACCAGGGGGTGATGTTACAAGATTCGGTACCTGCCTTTGTTTTATTCTGATTGGTTTTTTTGAAATGGTTTTATTAATAATTTGATAATTTCCATTTCCTTTTCCAACAAAAATTAATGTATCATTTGAAAAAGAATAATTTGGTATTTGAAGTCCATTTTTTGTATCATAGATGTTTAACTGATTAGAAGATAAAAACCCTTTTATATTAAAAATCTTTGCAGATGTATCTGAAATATCACTATTAAACGAAATTGCGTTGCTGTCAAAAACAAACTGTCTTGGATAATACAGCTCAAACATATCAAAATTAATAACACCGGAAAATGATGTAGCAGGTCGATTATGAAATCTCATTGTATTATTACCATTCACAAGAAGTGAACTAGAAAAATAAACAGTGGTATCGAACCTGTTAAAATTATCTCTGTACATTGTATCAAGCAATGTAGTATTTACTCTTGGTACAAGACGATGTTCATTCGTAATAGAGGTGTTTTGATTTCCGGGATAAGCAAACACTTTCAATCGACATTGCTGAGGTGTTACCGGCAAAGAATTTATATTAAATAATTGATCGATATTATTAGAGGTTGGCATAGCGCGCCAGTACCATCCCTCTCCAATATATTTATCATTGCTAAAATTACCATAGTCTTGAGTAGATACATTTTGTCCAAGAGTATATATCAGATCTTGTTCGAAATGCAGTTTTTCATAATAAAAATTAATAGGATACAGATTAGTCGTAGAATTACTGTAGTTGAAATATCTTAAACCAAATGCGCCGCCCCAAGAAACAAAATATGCTGAAGTATCAGAATAGAGATTGAAATACTCGTCTGTTGTATAGACAACAACATCATAAATGTTATACGCATTTGTTAAGCCACCGTAATTTCGCATTCCAAAGAAGTCAAAATAATCATTATCGTCAAAAGAGCCATTTTCTTCACCAAAGAAGAAAATCGGAATTTGACTGCCTTTGAAATAAACCTTTATTGTTCTTGGGTCAATTGAAGAGACAGAAATGCCTGCATTTACAAAATCATTTTTATCAATTCTGTAAATTCCATCGCTTGCAATATACATCTTAAGGTATGTCTGGTTAGGAGTAATCCAGTTATAGTCCTGTGCCAAGACCGTGCTTCCCGACAAAAAATACAATACAAGAATAAGACCTGTAAAGAGATTGGCTTTGATAAGACTGACCATATTTGATAATCCAGTTTGATTGATAGAATTATATTCCGCTTGTAACAATTTATTATTCATTTAAGCACTACCAGTTTTTGTAATGAGGTTTCCTTTTTGCTACCTTCAATTATTAATTTATAAAAATATACACCGTTCGCCAGATAATCACCATCTGCATCCCTGCCATCCCAAGATATCTGATTGAATCCAATATTTAAAGGAGATTCAATTGTTTTAATAAGTCTTCCTGCTATAGTAAATATTTTAATTTTTACGTTAGAGGGGGGCATATTCCCGGATAAATTTATAAGGAATGAAGTTTCATTCTTCATCGGATTTGGATAATTCTTCAAATCAACAATTTTTAAATCCGGGTTAACAGTCATATAGTGTATTACTGTATCAGCAAAATTGTTATTCTGGTCATAGGAGATATAACGGAACTTGTGCTCTCCATCAGAAAGCTCAGGATTAAAAAATAAAGTTGCCTGCAAGAACTTATCATCGGGGAACAGCAAATCTATAATTGGATTCTTTACACCATTGATGTAATACCATACATTTACGTCATCAAGCTGAACGCGGATATTAGAAGTATCCTTTATGAAAATCTTACTGTCATCATAAAACTTTAAAACAATTCTTGGTTTTGCTGCGATATACTCACCGCTAACAGCATTTATACCATCGTAGGTTATTTCCATAACAGGTTTTGCTGTATCTCCTGTAATTACAACTCTCGTTACAGCAGTATTGTTGTACGTATAGAACTCATTTTGATTATTGAGCAAGGAGGTTTCAAAGTATAAACTTATAGTGTCGGATTTTTTGTTGGGATTTCTTAATCCTATTGTTGAAAGCTTAACTTTTGATGCAGCAAGCGAGTCTATTTTCAAGTTGCTGCTAATAGTATCGGCTCTAAGCAGCTTCAAACCAGTTGGAGATGTAGCATACCATTTATTAAGAAAACCGTTAGCAACCGCATACCCGTAATTTCCATAATTAACGGATATATCCATTGTATCTCCATCATTAAATACAGAATCGTTTTTAATGAACGAATAAGTATCAGCAATTATCTCAGTAGCCGGAGTATAAGTGAATTTAATATTATTAAATACCGGGGATTGAGTTCCATTTATTGAATCAATATACAACTTAGTAATCAACTGCAAACCCGGGTATTGAGAAGATTTTATTGTGTCTAAATTAATATTAGAATTGCTTGTCAGATTTTTATACAAAAGTATATATTGGTTTAATCTGTTTAATCCAAGAACATCAAAAGAAAGGTTAGTAAACGATGGAATTATTTGAGACCATTTAAACGAGTTATAGGATTCCGCAGCAATAATATTATGATATACATATCCTGAATCATGATAGAAGAGAGGCTGCATTGAGCAAACTGCGGGAGCAAACACAGAAGAATAATTTTCTGATTTAATTACATTCGGAAACTGACTGTAGCTTATGAAACTCCACGTAGAAAAATTCTGAAGATTTACCGAGTCAACAGATGTGCTACCAAATAGCTTAATTTTTGAACGCAGGCTGCTGTTCATACCGAAATTAGTATTAAAGGGTGATGCTTTTAGAATGACAAGAATGTGCTTGTCATCAAATGAATTTAAAAATGACAACACTGAATCATTTGCCTGATTAGTAGAAAAACTAAAATGTTCAAGTTCTTGTATTTTTGAGTTTGTCTTATTAATTTTAAAT
>JBHELA010000420.1:0-3508 GCA_041859005.1 Ignavibacteria bacterium | reverse complement strand
TGAATACAGAACCGGTTTAGAATCGCTGACAGAGAAAGCCGTACTTCGGCGCTCTAAGGTTCTGAACAAAGAAGAACTAATTGGCTTTCCAGACCTGCCTGTTTCTAAAAAATACATTGATGAAATTACGGGCATGAAAATAGAAGTTATTGCTACATCGCGATGGTTCAACGGCGTGAGTGCTTACCTTACTCCCTCGCAGCTCGCAGCTGTAAAGAAACTCGGGTTTGTTAATCAGATATTTGCTGTTAAGAAACTTTACAAGCAGGGTTACGAAAGCACTTCACCGGTTTTTCTCAAAAGTTATTATGAAAGTATAACCGAACAGGATTCAATGAATGTTTATGATTACGGAAAATCTTATAATCAGATGATGCTCGTAAATGTTCCTGTGGTTCATAACCTTGGAATAACGGGCAGTGGCGTTCTGGTTGCGAGTTTCGATGACGGATTCGAATGGAAAACACATGAATCTTTGATGGGTTTAAACGTCCTTGATGAGTATGATTTTATTAATAAAGATAAAAACACTGCAAGAGAAAAGAATCAGAAGTACGCTGATTCAGAATCACAAGGCGGACACGGTACAGCTACTCTTTCTTCGCTTGCAGGATTCAAGGAAGGAAAGTTAATCGGTCCCGCATTCAATTCTGACTTCATACTTGCTAAGACTGAATACGTTTCAACTGAAACGCCGATGGAAGAAGATTTCTGGCTCGAAGCAGCAGAATGGGCTGAAGCATACGGCGCAGATGTAATAACAAGCTCGCTCGTTTACAAAGCCTTTGATAAACCCTACACTGATAATTCTTATACCTACGCTGACTTTGACGGGAAAACTTCAATCATTACAATTGCAGGAGACTTTGCCGCACATTACGGTGTAGTTGTTTGCAATGCAACGGGTAACTATTATCAGTCTGACCCGCCATCGCTTGGCTCGGCATCGGACGGTGATTCAGTCATAGGTGTCGGAGCTGTCGATAAACAGGGTACTATAACAAGCTTCAGTTCAAACGGTCCGACAAGCGACGGAAGGATAAAACCTGATGTCGTCGCCCCGGGTGCAACCGTTTATGTAGCAAGACTTGGTGAAGGTAATTACTACGATTATTCAAACGGAACATCGTTCTCAACTCCGATTACTGCGGGTGTTTGCGCATTGATACTATCTGCACATCCCGAATTAACAGCAATGCAGGTAAGAGATGCATTAAGGAATACTGCAAACAACAGCTCATCACCTAATAATGTTTATGGATGGGGGCTGATTAATGCTTACAAAGCCATGCTTTATTTCGGTGCAGTCTGGGGGAAAGAAACGATTACTGAACGCGATAACAGAAAAGTCGTAAGGATAGGATTTGCGTCGAATGATTTTACTCAGGCGTCTCCTGTTAAATTCAACTTCAGGACTCCGAACAGCAAGAAATATAAATCGGTTGATATGACTTTAGTTCATCAGGTTGAAAAAGGAAATTACTCGGGTGTTTATGAATTCACATCTAATGAATACAAAGGGACTGCCGATAAAGAAGAAATTGAATATTATTTTACGGTCAGCATAAACGGAAAAGAATTAAGGTATCCAAAGAAATAGTAAATTTATTCCTTTCAAAGCTCGTGAGGCTGTATGAAAACAGATAAATGTGTCATCCCCGCTCGCTTTTGGCGGGGATCTTATCATTATTGCTTACAATTACAGTTTTCACTTCTTCCCAAGCGCAAGCTTGGGAGAAGAGTATGAAGCCATCCCTTCAATTTCATAAATTATTGAATTGAATGAACAATTCAAAAACGGTACTTTTCATGTTCTAAACTAAGTTCTAAACTTCAAATTGAAATATTTCACACTTAGATAAAATATCGGTTCGCGGTGCACGGGTACACAACCTTAAAAATATCGATGTTGATATTCCAAGGAATAGTCTTGTTGTTTTTACAGGATTGTCAGGCTCGGGAAAGTCTTCTCTGGCATTTGATACTATTTACGCAGAAGGACAAAGACGTTTCATGGAAACGCTGTCATCCTATGCAAGACAATTTATAGGAAACATAGAAAGACCCGATGTTGATAAGATAGAAGGACTCTCGCCATCAATTTCAATTGAACAGAAAACTATTTCTCACAATCCCCGCTCGACAGTCGGGACAGTAACTGAAATATACGATTTCCTAAGACTTCTTTTCGCAAGATGCGGTACTCAGTTCTCACCCGATACAGGCTTGGCTGTTGCAAGACAGTCGCTTGACCAGATATTTACTATTATACTAAAAGATTTTAACGGTAAGAATATAAATATTTTAAGTCCCGTTATAAAAGGACGCAAGGGACATTACAGAGAATTATTCAGTGAGATTCTTTCAGACGGTTATACTAAAGTCAGAACTGACGGTGAGCTGAGAGAAATAACTGATGGTATGAGTCTGGACAGATTTAAGATTCATGATATTGAAGTAGTGATTGACAGGGTTACCGTCAACGATAAATCACGAATGAGAATTTACGAATCTCTTGAACTCGCTCTCGAGTACGGCGACGGAGTTGTGATTATCAACAACGATAAAGGCGACAAAATGTTTAATGAAAAACTATCTGACCCTGTTACAGGCAGAAGCTTTGCCGAGCCCGCACCGAATTCATTCTCGTTTAATTCACCGTACGGCTGGTGCAAGGAATGCTACGGGCACGGAGAAAAAAGAAGGGTTGATGAGAGTTTAATTTTCCCCGATAAAAACCTTTCTTTTTCTAATGGCGGAATCGCACCAATTGGATTACCGAAGAAGACATGGATTTCTTCTATGGTTTACGGACTGCTTGCACATTACAACTGCACTGCTGAAACACCAATCAAAGATTATTCAATCGAACTGTTAGATACAGTATTATTCGGCAGCTCTGAAAAGATTAATTTTACTTACACAAATGCGGCAGGAAGAACTACAAATTACTTCCATAAGTTCACGGGTGTTTTCAAGTACATCGACCAGCTCTCCAGCGATACAACTTCGCAGCACATTAAAAATTGGGCGGATAGTTTTATGAGTGTAACACTTTGTAACTCCTGCAAAGGCGGAAGACTAAAGGAAGACGCTTTATGGATAAAGATTGATGATAAGAACATACATGACATTACGCAGATGTCAATTCTATCCGCTTACGAATATCTTGGAAACCTGAAGTTTAATAAGAACAAGAATATACTCGCTACACCCATACTAAAAGAAATTAAAGAGCGGCTGAGCTTCCTTCTGAATGTAGGACTTGATTATCTTACACTCAACAGAAGCGCAAAGACTTTATCCGGCGGTGAAGCACAAAGAATTAGATTGGCCACTCAAATCGGTTCACAACTTACGGGTGTCCTTTATATACTCGATGAGCCGTCAATCGGTTTGCATCAACGGGATAATATCAGGCTGATAAATTCACTGAAACATTTACGCGATATCGGTAATACGGTTATTGTTGTTGAGCATGACAAGGAAATGATTGAATCAGCGGATT
>JBHELA010000242.1:0-8448 GCA_041859005.1 Ignavibacteria bacterium | reverse complement strand
CTGGTAATCGTTGATATTTAATTCATACTTTTCAAAGAAATCTTTGAGAGAGTTTTTCAATGTCTTTCTTCTTTTACTGAAAGCACTCCTGACAAATTCTTTAAACACACTGATATTCCGTACCTTAATTTCATTATCCCCGAAAGTTATCCTGATGACACTGGATACGACATCAGGTTTGGGGAAGAATGCTGTCGAAGGTACATTAAAAAGTTGTTTTACGTTAGCAATAGCCTGAAACTGTACCGCAAGTATCCCGTACTGTTTTGTGTTAACTTTTGCAACCAGCCGTTCAGCCACCTCTTTTTGTATCATCATCACGCAGGATTTTATTTTAACTTTACTATCAAGAAGCTTGAACAGGATACCCGAAGTAATGTTGTACGGAATATTGCCAATGACTTTTATATCTCCACCCCTGAATTCCTGCGGTATATCTTCCTCCAAATCAAATTGAAGAAAATCTTTTATGATTACATTATAACCCTTATTCTTCAACTCCTCTGCGGCTTTTATATCAATCTCAACTGCGAGAAACCTCTTTGTTTCTGTGATTAGATGTTTTGTTAGTGCACCCTGCCCGGGACCTATTTCAATCACAGTATCGTTTTCCGAAATTTCAAGAGATTTTATTATCTTTCGTGCAATATTATCATCCACAAGAAAGTTTTGCCCAAACCTTTTCTTGGGTTTGTATTTTTCATATTTGCTTCTGTTCGAGAGCATTACGGTATAAGTACTAGAATTTTTACTTCTTCAGAACTCTTTTTAAGTTCTTCAGAATCAAGATAAACTTTTTTGTACTCTGCATTTGACCATAACTTTGTCTGATTCGCGTAGTTCCTGTGCTCAGGCTGTCCCGACTGTCCGGAAGGTAATACTGAAAAATAGAACTTTGTTTCATTAAAATCAAAAATAAACCTTGTTGATGCCCCAATAAAACATTCGAAATCCTGTTTTTGTATTGCCCGCTGGAACGAAAACTGTGTATTGTTAACTGTAGTACCTGTTCCGTTAACTTCAAAAGGACCAATATTAAGCGTTTTGCTCAGCGCAGGTACACTTCCCATCGGATGCCTTATAACCACCTGATGTACTTCACCCCATTCCCATTTCTCAGGATCTGAAGAGCCGAATCTCTCTATGCATTTATTAACAGCTGCTTTAAAAACTTTTCTGATTAATATATCTCTTGCATCGTTCTTCGTTGAGTCTTTTGAATCACCGATTATCCATGAAGAATTTTCCTTTAGAAGTTTTGATGTGTTTCGAATAGGAATATTATTCACATATACATAATCAAAGAATAGTTTTTCTCCAAGTTTGTATTTATACAGTTCTACATAAAGTTGTATTTCAAATTCTGCAAAAAGAGTTGCTAGTCCGCTAAGCTTGTTCAGATTGTAATCCCACTTCTTAATCATGTTTAATAATTTCGTTTCCTCAGTCGTTACTTTTGAAGAATCCTTGAAGGCTTCAAGCAAATATCCGAAGTACTCTTTTGCCTGAAGACTTACAACATCATTCTGTAAAAGCTTAAAGTCCTGTGAATTCATGCTTTGCTTCGATTTAAGCACCTCTTCAATTCTCTTCGCCCTGTAATGCGGCTCATATAGATTTGATACATAAATTTTTAAATCTTTTTGAGCTTTATTGTTTGCAGTCACAATATAATTCTCTTGCGGATTGTAAACTGAGGGTAAATCATCTTGTTTTACAAAACCCTTCCATTCCATTTCACCTAAATTTGGTACAGAGCCATTAAGTACATAATCATCCTCTCTGATAGGAACTTTACCCGCTGCCTGGTATCCAATATTTCCGTTTACATCAGCAAAAGTAAAATTTGACGCAGGTAAACCAAAACTATTAAGCGAAGACCTGAATTCGTTCCAGTTCCTGGAATGGTACACATCATAGAATGCTTTTATTTCATCACTTATTTCGAATCCTGTCCAGCGAAGAGTTAATATCTCTTTATCATTTGTTTTAAAGTTGCTCTCTCCTGTAAAATGTGCTCTTTCGAGTTTTGAAACAACCGGTCCTTCCTTTGTATTGTATATTGTAAGTGGAACCTCGTCTTTAATATCTTTAATCTTAATGTATTCTTCCGTGCTATCGATGTTATAAAGAGTATTGTTGAGTCTGTATTTATTTGCAAAAACCGTATCTCTTTTAAGAATCATGAAATCTGAATCGTCATTCATGAGATTTGTAATCCCCCAGCTTATTGTTCCATTAGAACCAATGGCTACACCGGGAGCACCGGGAATAGAGAATCCGCAGACAAGTGAATTGTCGCCGGTATTTTTCAATACTACTTCATACCAATTTGAAGGAGTCTGTAATACAAGATGCGGGTCGTTTGCTAGAATAGGTTTACCGCCTTCGGTCTTCGTTCCGTTTACAGCCCAGGAGTTGCTACCAATCTGTGTACCCAGTAAACCGAAATAATTCCTGTATGAGAGAACACTTTCAAAAAAACCTCTGCCCAGAACTGCAAAATTGTTTTTGCTGAAGTCATTTGAATTTAAACCGCCGGAATTTTTTTTATCGTCTTTTATTATAAATGGTCCGTCTTCGGGGTAATTGGGGAAAAAATCTTTTGCTTTTTCAAAACCATATTTATTTGCTATTTCTCCGAACATGAACTCAGTCATCCAGGATATGTTGAGCTGCCAACCCATCATCCTTATCACCATAAGTGAATGCTCGGGCTTCCATTCTTCAGGTTTGTAATTTAGAATGTCAAATTCGAGTGGAAGTTTTCTGTTGTTCTGACTGATAAACTCATTCACACCCTTCGCATAACTTGTGAGTATTTGTTTTGACTTTGGAGATATTCCTTCGTACAATTTATAAGCAAACCTGCCAATCCCTACTGTCCTGAATAGTTTATCATATTCAAGGACATCCTTTCCAAGAATTTCAGAAAGTCTTCCTTCTGCAATTCTTCTCACTAAATCCATCTGCCAGAGTCTGTCCTGTGCATGTATATATCCGAGTGTAAAGAACAAATCTTCTTCATTACTGCATGTTATATGAGGTACACCGTAACTGTCAAAAACAACTTCCGCATTGTTTGTTATGCCGTTTACTGTTTTTTTACCCGATTCATCATAAAATGACCTTTGCGTAAGTTTATTAAACTGATAATACAGAGTAATGCTGACTACTATTAAAACTAACGCAGCACCAATTATATTGTAAAGTATTTTGTTATCCTTGTAGTACATAGAATTGCAAAATTTAGAAAACAAACAATAAAATAAAGTGAAAAAGGACTGGAATCAAGCTTTTATTTGGAAAGTCCTTATTTAGGATTGTCAGAAATCCTGTATTTTCAATAGAATCGGCTTATTATTTTTGTTTTTTGGCTTTTATGCTTTATATTTCTTAGCTATTTTAAGGATTATTTAAAAATTATTAAAATAATTACATTTGTTTATATATGAATAAGTTATTAATATCAATAATATTTGTTTTATCAGCGTTTAATCTTGCTTATTCGCAATCCGGGAAATTGATTACCTACGTATCTGATGATAACCCATCAGGTTATTTTCAGGTGTTTGTAATGAATGAAGACGGAAGCGGCAAGAAGCAACTTTCTAATATGTCGGATCATTGTTACTTTCCGAGTTTATCATCCGATGAGAAAAAAGTGGTTTTCAATACTGAGAGCGGAATCATATATTATATAGATAATATAGATCAGGAAACACCCAGTGAGCCTATCTACGTCTTTACCGGTGAACATGCGTCATTTACAAATGAAGATCAGACAATAGTTTTTAATTCGGATTTTGAAGGCGTGTTAACTATATATGCAATAGAACTTGGATTATCAGAACCTTTTATTATTTCAGACCTCGGATATTCCAATCAGCAGTTACTTTCAAAAGACGGTACAAAAATTGTTTTCTCTTCTTTCTATCAGGGCGGTAAAGATGTTATTCTGATTGACTTCACTGATGAATCCGAAAGTAACGTTTATAAGATAAGTAATAATAATCATGCAAACTTATTTCCGGATATTAGTTCTGATAATATGTTAATAACATGGGCAGCATTTGATAACAATCTACAGGGAACAATATACTTACTCAAGGACGGGAATGAAATTGCGTTATCAAAAGGTATTGAAAGTGCCAACAGACCTAAGTTCTCACCGGATATTAAGAAAATTTCTTTTGTCGCTATAACTGATACAAAAACCAAGATTTACACAATGGACATTGACGGTTCAAACAAAAAGAGTTTTGACATCAAAGGGGGCAATGTTGCAAACTATCAGTGGCTTGATTCCGACAGGATTGTTTACGACGCTGAAAACGGTGTTGAATACAACATAGGAATACTTGATGTAACATCGGGCAGCAGCAAAATATTGACAAGCACGAGTTCTTCCATGCATCCTCATTCATATATTAAATAATTTAATAGTTAATGAAGGTAATTGAACATTTAGAAAAAGCAAAGAATCCGTTAATAAGTTATGAGATAATCCCTCCTCTTAGAGGCGGAAACATAAACTCATTATTTGAAACCCTTGAAGGATTAATTAAACTTAATCCACCATTTATAGACGTTACTTCACATTCTGCCGAAGTTCAGTACGAAGAAACTCCCTCCGGCGAAATAAGAAAGAAGGTTAAAAGGAAAAGACCGGGAACTATAGGCATCAGTGTTGCAATAAAGAATAAATTCAACATTGATACTGTTCCGCATATACTTTGCAGCGGCTTTACAAAAGAGGAAACTGAAGATGCTCTTATTGAACTTAATTACCTCGGAATTGAAAATGTTCTAGCTATTCAGGGAGATGACAAAGGATTCAAGAAACCCGTTCCGAAAGGAAAGACAACCAACAATTTTGCTGTTGAGCTTGTTGCTCAGATAAATGATATGAATAAAGGACAGTATCTTGAAGCCGACCTGCTTGATGCTTCTCCGACCGGTTTTTGCATAGGTGTTGCAGGTTATCCTGAAAAGCATTTTGAATCTCCAAATCTTAAAGCAGATATGGAAGTCCTCAGAACAAAAATTAAAGCAGGAGCCAACTACATTGTAACTCAGATGTTTTACGACAATAAGCACTATTTTAACTACGTCGATTTGTGCAAAAAGGAAGGATTCAAACTACCGGTTATTCCCGGACTGAAAATAATCACAACTAAAAAACACTTAACCAGCCTTCCGCGAGACTTTTTCATAGATATTCCCGAGGACCTTTACAAAGAAATCATGGAGGCAGACGATAAGCATGTGATAGACGTCGGCGTTGAGTGGGCAAGCAAACAGGTAGAAGAACTGTTAAATGCAAAAGTACCCGCAGTACATTTTTACATTTTACAGAACAGTAAGCCTGTCCAGATGCTGTTCAAGAAATTAAATCTGTAAAATTAAGTATATTGATTGTTTTTTAGCATATAACTATATTAAAATATGAATGAGGAAATTCATATTAAAGTTTTTCATAGTTTAATTGTTTAAGTTAAAAAGTGTATCTCTCAAGGGTACACTTTTTTTAATATACCTCAATGAATAAAATTTTTAGTTACTTTAAGAAAAACGAAATAAAAAATCTCACCCCTGTACTGAGCGAATACGTATGCAGGAAAAAGGTTGTAACTTTTGTCCCTCTGAAGTATGTGGATAAACTTACTTTCGACATGGCATCAGCTGGTGCAGGAAAGATAGGAAACTATTCGGTTTGTTCTTTCAGAATGAAGGGTGTAGGTACATTTTTACCGGGGATATCTGCTAAACCTATAACCGGGAAAAAGGGCAAGCTTGCTTTTGAAGAGGAAGTCAGGCTTGAAATGGAATGCATGAATGAATCACTTGAATCAGTTATTTACGCTTTATTAAAAAGCCATCCATACGATGAACCGGCTTATGAGATTTATGATTTCAGCAAGAGAACGAATAAGCACCTTGCTGTCCGATGCGATTTAAAGAAAAAGATGACGCTGGAAGAACTAATTTACAGGCTTAATAATAAAGTGGTTATTGCCGACGGGTTTATGGGGTTTAAGTTCTCAAGAATTTTATTCCTCGATAACATCAGCATGGAAGAATTATTAAACTCCGTTACATCCATTAAAGCTGAAGTAGCGGTCACAATTGGAAAAAAACAAAATAATATAAACATAATTTAAAATGGACGAGACAAACGAAATCACTGAGAATGAAAACAGCACTTCTGTTAATGAGAATGCAGAGCAAGAGGATCAGGAGGCAACGATATTTGAATACAGAGAAGAAGGTGCTATACAGAGTAAGAAGAATTACACTGAAGTTTTACTTTCTCTTTATGAACTGACAAAAATAGACGAAGAACTTGCGGAAATAGATGATGAGAAAGGCGACCTCCCTTACAGGATAGAAAACCTCAAAGAAAAGATCGCTGTTATTGATGAACATATGGCCGAGGACAAAGCCAAGCTTAAGAATTTTGAGTCTGAGGAAAAGACACTTACGAAAGAGAATAAAAGTCTTGACGATAAAGTAACTAAGTACGACGAGTCAAAGTACAAGGCAAAGAGCAACAAGGAATATGATGATATAACAAAGCAGATAGACGCAATGATGGAAACGATAGAGAAAAATGAGGCAAGATTAAAAGAGCTTAAAGCATATCAGGAAAATCTTGTGAAAGGTATCCTTGAGATGTCCAGGAGTAATGACGAACTAAAGAACGAACTCAAAGAGGATGTTTCCCATCTTAATTCCTTGAACAAGCAGTATGAAGATGAGGAAAATGAACTGAACGAGAAGAGAAAAGTGATTCTCGATAAACTTTCAGCAGAGCACACGATGCTTTATGAAAGGATTAACGGCTCCTTAAAAGGAGAAGCTACAGCAATTGTAAGAAAAGGAAACTGCAGCGGATGCTATAATTCAGTGCCTCCACAAAGGGAAATTGAGATTAGAATTGCAGAAAAGATATTCCTTTGCCAGTCATGCGGAAGAATCATGATTGATGAAAAGCTTATAGAAAATATACAATAATTTTAGAACTAACTGTCTTGTAAGGCAATCGCGCTTGGGGGTAATCCCCGGTGAGGAAAGTCCGGACTCCATAGAAGCAGGGATGCCGGGATAACATCCCGGAATCAGGAAACGTAAGAATCCTGATTAGAAAGTGTCACAGAAAGGAATACCGCCCCGGTTCGCCGTGGTAAGGGTGAAACGGCAGGGTAAGAGCCTACCATTTAAAGAGCAATCTTTAAGATTGATAAACCTCATCCGGAGCAAGTCCGCATATAGAAAGTAGAAGCTCTGCTTGCTTCATATACTTTCGGGGTAGGATGCAAAGAATCGTGGGAGCAATTCCATGATCAAGATAAATGGTTGCTGCCTCCGCAAGGGGGAACAAAATCCGGCTTATCACAAGACAGTTGGTTTTTTATTTACTCATCTCAAGCATTCTCTGTATAGGTATCAATGCTTTCCTCTGTATCTCAGCATCAAGTACAATTTCCGGAGTCTTATCTCTCATGCAAAGGTATAGCTTCTGAAGTGTATTAAGCTTCATGTAAGGGCATTCATTACAGGAACAATTTGCTTCGGGAGGTGCATTAATAAATTTCTTATCCGGACATATCTTTTCCATCTGGTGAATTATTCCCGGTTCGGTTGCTACAATAAATGTGTTTGCGTCATCCTGCTGAACAAACTTTAAAAGTGCACTTGTAGAGCCAATGAAGTCAGAATTAGCAAGAATCTTTTCTTCGCATTCAGGATGCGCAATAAGTTTTGCGTTTGGGTTTTCGAGCTTTAACATTAGTATCTTTTTCTCGCTGAAGGTTTCGTGTACGATGCAAGCTCCCTGCCAGAGAACCATATCACGACCTGTCTTTTTGATTAAATATTTACCGAGATTCTTATCAGGGGCAAAGATTATCTTTTGTGATTCGGGTAATTGTTTGACAATCTTTTCTGCATTCGATGAGGTGCAGATAATATCCGACATCGCTTTAACTTCAGCAGAGCAGTTTATGTAGCTTATTATAATATGGTCTTTATGCTTATCCTTGAACTTCTGCAGTAAATCAGCAGGACAGCCTTCCGCAAGAGAGCATCCTGCATTTAGGTCAGGCAGAAGAACGAGCTTGTGGGGATTAAGAATCTTTGCTGTCTCCGCCATGAAATGAACACCTGCAAACACAATCACATCCGCATCCGTCTTTTCCGCAGCTTGTGCAAGCTGAAGACTATCGCCGATATGGTCTGCGATATCCTGTATATCCCCTTCCTGATAATAATGCGCAAGTAGAACTGCATTAAGTTCTTTCTTCAGTCTCATTATTTCGCTTACGTAAAACTCTTTAGTATTAGTCTCTTTTTTACCTGTTAGAATCATAATTCAAATAGTTAATTCAAATTATCATATTACGGTTTAATAATAAATGAATATAGTATTTGTTTTTCTGCGACTTG
>JBHELA010000364.1:0-8977 GCA_041859005.1 Ignavibacteria bacterium | reverse complement strand
CCAGCGTTGTTCTCAGGGATACTGCATTTATTTGGGCAAAGCAGACACTTTACCTTTCTGTTTGTTTCAGCAATATAGAATGATGCCTCTCTCACTATAAGTTCTTAAAGAGATATTCTGTTATTCTCTTAAACAAATGATATCTCGTGTTTCCACCGCCTATGTTGTGATTCCTGTTGGGATATATCTGCATTTCAAACTGCTTGTTTGCCTTTATCAATGCGTTTGTAAATTCCATCGTATTCTGGTAATGAACATTATCATCCGTTGAACCATGAACTATAAGAAGATTGCCTTTAAACTTATCGGCATAATTCGTAGGCGCATTATCATCGTATCCCGATGGATTATCCTTCGGTAAACCGAGATATCTTTCTGTGTAAATATTATCGTAATACCTGAAATTAGTTACAGGCGCTACTGATACTGCGGTCTTAAAATAATCCGCACCCGCAGTAATCGATAGAGCCGACATATATCCGCCAAAACTCCATCCCCAGATTCCGATTCGGTCTTTATCGACGTAGGGTAGTGATGCAAGGTACTTTGCTCCCTCTATCTGATCATTAAGCTCTAACTTTCCCATATTGCCGTATATCTGCTTCTCAAATTCTGTTCCTCTGCCTCCCGTACCGCGTCCATCAACACATGCAACTATATAACCTTTCTGACAGAGCATCTGATACCAGACAAAATCAAATGAACCGAATGAACTTGTTACAGATTGCGAACCGGGTCCTCCGTAAACATAAATTAAAACCGGGTATTTTTTATCTGCCTGAATATTGTGAGGTTTCATAATCCAGCCGTTAAGCTCAACTCCATCAGATGTGTTAAACTTGAAAAACTCTTTCTGCACAAAATTATATTCCTTCATCTTCTCAATAAGTGCCTGATTATCTTCCAGTGTCTTTACGAGAGTTCCGTCTTTTCTTTTTAGCTCATAAGAGCCCGGAGTGTTAGCGTCAGAATGACTTAGGATATAATATTTAAAATCCGAGCTGAAGCCGGCATTATTAAATCCGTCTTTATAAGAAAGTTGTTTCTTCCCGCTTCCGTTAAGGTTTATGACAAAAAGGTCTTTTTCAATTCCGTCTGTACTGAATGCTGTATAATAAGCAGACCCTGCTTCTTCGTCAACTCCTTTCATTTCTGACACATCAAAGCTGCCTTTTGTAACCTGGTTCTTTATCTGTCCGCTCTTTTCATGAAGATATATATGGGCAAATCCGTCACGGTCACTCATTCTTATAAACTTTCCATCTTTTAAAAAAGTAAGATCATAAGATTCGCTGATGTAGTATTTTGCCTCCTCTGTGAATACAACGTTTGTCTTTCCTGTTTTTGCATCAGAAAAAAGTATGTCAAGTTTATTCTGTAGTCTGTTTAATCTGATAATTGAAAGTATATTATCGGGCGTAAACTTGATTCTTGCAATATACTGGTCAGTGTTGCTTCCTACATCTGCTTTTACCGTCTTTCCATTTTCAAAGTCATACGTCCATACGGTCACGACAGAATTATCTTCGCCCGCTTTTGGATATTTGTAAGAGGATTCACTCGGATATAAATCATTGTAAAATGTAAGGTTCATCTCTTTTACCTTAGACTCATCAAACTTCATGTATGCAATCAATTTGCTGTCAGCCGACCAGCTGAAAGCTTTTGAAAGCCCGAGTTCTTCCTCATAAACCCAGTCAGAAGTACCGTTTATTATAGAGTTCTTCTTGCCGTCATTAGTAACCTGCGTGATTTTGCCGTCCGATATATTGTAGATATAAATATTATTGTTTTGTATGTAAAGAACTTTTTTTCCGTCAGGTGAAAATTCTGCATAACCGCTTTTAGCATCTTTTGTTATTTTACTCGTCTTCCCTGTTTTAACATCCCAGACATAAAAATCAGCGACAAAAGAAGTTCTGTAAATTCTTTCTATATCAGCTGACACAAGAATTTTCGATTCGTCTGACGAAAACTTATAATCCCTTATTATGATTTTGCTTTTTCCTGTCGCAGCTATGAAAGCAGAGCCATTCATGACTTTGGATTTTAAAGCTCCCGTCTCGTAATCATAGACATTAATGTCCTTATCTTCATCCATTGAAGAATAATAATTCCCGTCTTTCATCGAATTGTAAGTTTCCGCTCCTTGAGGCGTAAACTCCGGATTTAGATAAATAGATTCCAGCGATATTTCTTTGTCCTGTGAAATAACCGTTACTGCCGAAAGCATTAAAAGCAGCAGAAAGAAAACTTGTTTTGCAAATGAACTCATACCTATAACTTTGTTTGATTTATTAAAAAATATTCTAAATATTATTAATTTGAAATGTATAATTTAGTTTATTGGTTTTATATTTCAGCCGTACTGGACCCTTTAGTTTTATACTATATTCGGCAATATATAAAAAATACTTATATTTTCGTTAGATACAGATGCTTTTTCAGTTTAAAGAAGGACGAATACAGGATTAAATATAAATCCGGGTTTATTTTGTTTTGTAAAGCTGCCACCAGGGTATGTGTGGACCGGCGTGGTGCTCACTGTGGTATCCGAAGAAATAACACGACACCATTGCCCAAAAATGATTTGTCTTTAGTGTTCTGGCATTATGAGGCTGCATATCATCGGTATGAGGCAATTTGTGAGGTCTGTATGTACCGAAATAAAACAATTGCAGAGTTCCAAGAACAGCCGGCACCACATAATAAAACCATACAGATATTTCAGGAAAGAAATATTTAAGTATGTTAAAGTTTATCCCCACAATTATTATCTGATATATTGACACATACTTCATGAAAAACCTTGCAAACCATACAAAGAAATTCTGGCTCTTTACGCAGTAATCCGGGTCTTCTGCCGTACCGGAATGTATGTGATGAAGTTTGTGGTTTCTCAACAGCTTGCTGTATGATAATCCCGCAAAAAGGAAAGTCGTTAATACCCCGGTAAATTTATTGACGGTATTATTTCGTGATACGGTTCCATGCATTGCATCGTGCGCTGTTATAAACAGTCCTGTGAATAGATACCCTTGAATCAAAACGTGCAGATAAAAAACCGGTGATACAAAATTGACCTCAGAATATTTAAGGGAATAAAGAAGGTGGGATGCCCACAAAGTTATTATAGTTATAGCCGCAATTATCCCCATGTATGTTTATTTAAAGTCTTTCTTGCATTTTGAAAGGAAGGTTGAAAGAGCCTCGGTAAGATCTTTCTTCATTTCCTTGCTTATAAATTTTTCGCCAAGAATAGGAGCCATAAAATGTACATCCCCGCCGCTTTCTCTTACCATCTTAATCTTTATTGATATGCTTATTCTTGTCTCGTTTTCCCCCATCGATACCAGCCTTGCAGTGCATCGAAAAAAGTCGGGAGTTTTGTTCTTTGTTTCAAATACTATATAATCTTCTGAAGATACTTTCTCCACGAGTATAAACGGCATTCTAACGGGTGAAGCAAGCGGAGCATCTATTTCATAAACCCATTCGCTTTCTTTGTTGCCTAAATCCTTTACCGATATTATGCCTGGGAAAAACCTCTCATATATTTTTATATTCTTAAAATATTCCGAAAGATTTGCCATAGTCGTTTTGAATACCGCTCCGTTGGTAACCTCTGCCGAAACTGTAAATTCTGCTTTTGCAGTGTTAAAACACATGATTGCCGTTATTATTAACGCAAATAATAATTTCATTTTATATAACTTTTCTTTAATTTTTAATCAGTTATTCTAACATATCGGAAGGGTATTTTAATTCCTTAGGACGATTGTTTTTAAAAGCTGTAAACACTTTCGTGAAAGTACTCTTTACCCCCTGAAGTCCAGTTGATTTGAATCTTCCAGTAGCCTTTTTGAAGCCTTTCAGTGCTAACAACCTGGGAATTCGTTGAGTCAGTAATGATAGGAATCTTTACATCCATCGACTGGTCTGAAGGGCGGTATATATGAATAAAATCTTTGCCTTTAACTTTGTCGGGTATGTTGGGAAATTTAACGATAAGTTCTTTTCCTGTATTCTCAATCTTAAGCGTGTCTTTAAGTGCTTTTGTCCTCGAAATTCTGTCTATTTGGTCCTGATATTTCAGCTCCTTTTCATAATAATTCTCTGTTACAATATCGACCTTTTGATTCAAAAAGAACACAACCATTCCGATTGTCGCCAGACAGAATATTGAAAATGCTATTACAATTTTAACTCCCCAGTTCAATATCGGTTTCTCCTTTTAGTTTTTAGGCGGTCCTATAAATGTTGTTTTAATATCAGCGATAAGTTTTTCACCTGCATATATCCGCACATTAATAGGCATTACCGTTGTCGTAATTTTATCTTTAGGCAGCAATATCATAAACTCCGATTCCTGAATGCTTAGGGAAGATAGACTTATGTTTTTTCCGATAAGCATAAATTCTGCATCAGGGTTAGACAGCTTTATGTCCACAGGAATATCCTTAAAAGTATTGTTAACAAGCTTAACATGGTAAAGATTACTGAACTTATTGTCCGGCATTTCCTGATATATCTTTCCCGGTGAACGCAGTACGTTCACTTTAATATCTTCCCTTGTAAACAACAAAGTTGTAAATATCGTAAGCAGAAGTACAAGCAATACGCTGTAAAGAATAATCCTTGGTGTTATCTTAAACTTTACTTTCTCCGCGATTCCTTTCATCGAAGCATATCTTATAAGACCTCTTGGTTTTTCTATCTTGTCCATTATTGAGTCGCATGCATCTATACAAGAAGTGCAGTTCACGCATTCAAGCTGTGTTCCGTTCCTTATGTCAATTCCCGTCGGACAAACCGCAACGCAAAGATGGCAGTCTATACAATCTCCCCGGTTTGTGAGATTCTCTTTGTCGAGTTTACCTCTTGGTTCGCCTCTTACATTATCATAAGCAACAACCACAGTGTTCGAATCCAGCAAAACTCCCTGAAGTCTTCCGTAAGGACATACTATCGTACACGCCTGTTCTCTGAACTTTGAGAAGACAAAATAGAACACACCGGAAAAAACCATGACGGCAATAAATCCCGATAAGTGTTCAAGCGGGGAGTTCGAAATAATTTTAAGCGTCTCATCAATACCCACAATATATGCCATGAACGTATTTCCTATCAGTACCGCTATCGCAAAGAATATTATCTGTTTGATTGTCTTCTTGAACATCTTTGAACCATCCCACGGTGCTATATCGAGTGCCCGCTGCTTTGCTGCATCGCCTTCTATGAAATACTCTATCTTTCTGAATACCATTTCCATAAATACGGTCTGGGGGCATATCCATCCGCAGAATATCCGTCCGTATATTGCAGTAAAGAGAACAACAAAGACAAGCAGAGTAACAAACCCGATTGCAAATATGTAAAAATCCTGGGGACCAAATGCGAGACCAAAGACGATAAACTTTCTTTCAAAGAAGTTAAAAAGCACGAACGGATGCTCATCAATTTTAATCCACGGTATAATGAACAAAAAAGCCAGAAGGAAAAAGCTGACAATTGTTCGGGCAGTGTAAAATCTGCCCGTTTGCTTTTTAGGATATATCCAGATTCTTTTACCTTCCTGGGTTACTGTTGAGAGATGATCTCTGAATGATTCATGTTCCATGCTTATAACTTTCTGCAAATATTTGAGAAAAGATATATCCGATTATAAATCAATACTATTAAGTATTGCCGTATTCCTTTCCGCAAGTTATTAATAACATGCGGAAAGGATTAATATAAATTATTTCTTTAAAGTGTCCTTAGGTGTTGTTGCAGTCGTATCAACCCAGATGTTGCCCTCGGGTACTTTCGGATTTCCCGGTTTTGTTCCCTGAAGTGTTAATACATAGCTCGCCACCTGATTCATTTGTTTGGGATTTAGTTGTGTCTGCCATGAAATCATACCTTTTGCGGGAACTCCGTTCTTTATTGTAGCAAACACATTCTTTATTCCTCCTCCGTGAATCCAGTACTGATCTGTCAGGTTTGGTCCGACACCACCGCCGCCGTCTGAATTATGACAACTGACGCAGTTTACAGTAAATATTTCCTTTCCTTTACTTAAATCAGCCGCATCTGTTAAATCAGTAACATTAGTCTCGTTTATTAATCCGCCTGTTTTTAATAACTCATCTTTTTGCTGCTGTGCTATCGTCATTTCCTGGAGATATTCGTCACCTGATAAGTTTGCTTTTCCTATCATATGATATTGTATCATATAAACTATAGCAAATACAATCGTAATGTAGAACAACGCCTGAAACCATGCAGGCGCAGGGTTATCAAGTTCCTGAATGCCGTCGTATTCATGGTCCTGCATAATGTTGCCTGAAATTGCAGTCACTGCTGCGATTTTAACCTTTTTCTTTCTTTCAGCAGATTCAAATATCATCAACGAAGCAAAGAGGATAGCAAGCGTAAACAGCAAGGCAGCAAGAATCATATATACATACGTGTCTGAATAAGGTTCTTTCTCAATAGTCTGCGAAAAAAGGTTCTGAAAGGATAAACCTGTCAAAACCATACTAAACAAAGCTGATAAAACTTTTTTATTCATAATAAATAATCTTTAATCTTTTAACGGTAGATTTCTTTGTTCTTCGACCTGGTCCTTATCGAGTCTCGCAACCCAGATCAATATTATTATAAATGCCAGAATGAAAAGTAACATTGTTGCTATTGCAAAAATCCCTAACCACTCTTCCGAAATAAAAAATTTGCTAAACATAATTTATTTTGTTATTTGTTGTTGCTGTTCTGTGTTCTTTATGTCCGTGCCAAGTCTCTGCAAATATGCAATAAGTGCGATAATATCCTTGTCGCTTGTAACATCAATTCCCTGTTTCTGCAGGTCAAGAGCTATTTCTTCTGCCTGTTTCTGCAGGTCGTTATTGGCAATCTTCTCATATCCTTCCGGATAAGGAACGCCTAAGGTCTTCATAGCACTGATTTTGCTTTCAGTTGTAGAAATATCCAGTACTTGTTCTTTCAGCCATGAGTATCTCGGCATTAACGAACCCGGCGAAACTGTAGTCGGGTCATCCATGTGCAAATAGTGCCACAGGTTTGGATACTTTTTACCAACCCTCAAAAGGTCAGGACCAGTTCGTTTAGAACCCCACAGGAACGGGTGATCGTAAACATACTCACCTGCTTTTGAATATTCTCCGTAGCGCTCTGTTTCAGAACGGAACGGACGCACAAGCTGCGAATGGCAATTAACGCATCCTTCTCTTATATAAATGTCTCTTCCCTGAAGCTCAAGAGTAGTATATGGTTTAACGCTCTGAATCGTAGGGATATTTGATTTAATTAAATACGTAGGTATTATTTCTATTAACCCGCCGATTAAAACAACAACAATCGCAAGAATAGTAAACTGGAGCGGGCGTCTTTCAATCAGCCTGTGCTTCTTCATCACACCGCCTTTAATCGGTTCGAACTGTACGTTCTTTTCGAGTGAGGGTGCTTCGGCATTTTCATCACCAATAAAACTTCCTGCTTTAATTGTCTTTATAAGATTATAAAGCATTGCAATAAATCCGGAATAATAGAATAATCCCCCTGTAAACCTAATCATATGCATCGTCTTTATCTGCAGCAAAGTTTCAAGGAAGTTCGGATACTGTAAAACTCCCTCAGGTGTAAATTGCTTCCACATTAATGCCTGTGTTATTCCTGACCAGTACATAGGTGCTGCATAAAATATAATTCCGATGAACCCTATCCAGAAATGGAAGTTTGCCATCTTCTTTGAGAACAACTGTGTCTTAAATAATCTCGGTACAAGCCAGTACAGTATTCCGAAAGTCAGGAAACCATTCCATCCAAGCGCTCCGACGTGAACATGTGCAACAATCCAGTCAGTAAAGTGAGCAATTGCATTAACATTTTTCAGCGATAATGTCGGACCTTCAAACGTAGCCATTCCGTAAGCTGTTACAGCCACAACCATGAACTTCAGCACAACACTTTCCCTGACCTTATCCCATGCACCGCGAAGAGTTAAAAGACCGTTTATCATACCGCCCCATGAAGGTGCGATAAGCATAATTGAAAAAACCGTACCGAGAGATTGTGCCCAGTCAGGCAATGCACTATATAATAAATGGTGCGGTCCTGCCCAGATATAAAGAAATATCAGTGTCCAGAAGTGTATAATTGAAAGTTTGTATGAATACACGGGTCTCTCTGCCGCTTTTGGTAAAAAGTAATACATCAGACCCAGATAAGGTGTTGTCAGAAAAAATGCAACAGCATTATGTCCATACCACCACTGAACAAGCGCATCCTGAACTCCTGCATAAATGGGATAGCTTTTAAAAAGGCTTGCGGGAATTGCGATTGAATTAAAAATATGCAAGACTGCGACAGTTACAACCGTTGCGATATAAAACCATATAGCTACATACATATGGCGTTCGCGTCTTTTTGCAATTGTACCGAACATATTGATAGCAAAAACCACCCAGACAATTGCGATAAGAATGTCTATTGGTAATTCAAGTTCTGCATACTCCTTGCTTGTTGTAAGTCCGAGCGGGAGCGTTATTGCTGCGAGCACTATAATAAGCTGCCAGCCCCAAAAGTGTACCTTTGACAGCAAATCGCTGAACATTCTTGCTTTACAGAGCCGCTGCAAAGAGTAATACATACCCATGAAAATCGCATTACCGACAAATGCAAAAATTACAGCATTAGTGTGCAGGGGCCTGATTCTTCCAAAAGTAGTATATTGCAGATTGAAGTTCCAGGAGGGAATGATAATTTGTCCTGCAATGAGCAGACCAACCAGCATTCCTACCGCACCCCATATCATCACAGCATACGTAAAATATTTGACAATAGTATTGTCATAGCTGAATTTGTCCAGCGTTGTGTTTGTAGATGTAAGGTCAGACATAATTAATAATTTGTGAGTACAATTATATTTTTATGAGGTAATTTAAAGTATTTTTCTAAAATATGAAATTCTATT
>JBHELA010000339.1:0-6337 GCA_041859005.1 Ignavibacteria bacterium | reverse complement strand
AACTATGCAGTTGGCGTAACACAGAGCGGTACAGAAATCCCCGTAAAGTTCGATTTAAGTCAGAATTATCCGAACCCGTTCAATCCGTCAACAAAGATTAACTTCTCATTACCTCAGACAGCACAAGTTACACTTAAGATATACGATATTACAGGTAAAGAAATTATAACTCTCGTAAATCAGAAATTTGATGCAGGTAAATACACTGCTGACTGGGCTGGTTTAGATGGTAATGGCGTATCAGTATCATCAGGTGTTTACTTCTATAAGATAATAGCAGGAAACAACATTCAAACAAAGAGAATGGTGTTGATTAAATAAAAGTGTTTTTCATAGCTTTCTCCTTTTCTAAGCCCGGGACAAACTCCTACGTCCCGGGCTTCTTTTTTTACTGCCTCTGATTATTCTTGAGTAATTAATTATATTTTGATTGAGTAGTATTTAGTATATTTTTACATTAATAACACTAATTATGGTGAAAGATATTTTTCTTAAAAGAACTCTCAATGTAATTCGGAACGTAGATAAGTTTCTAAAGAAACCGGATGAAAATTATCTGCATGAAATCAGAACTGAATCCAGAAAACTGGAATCCTTGTTTATGACCCTCGGAGAATTGTCAGACAGCAAAGAATATAAAGTATATTTACGTAAATTAAAGCAGTTCATAAGACTCTTCAGCCCTTCACGCGAAACAGACGTCTGTATTCAGATTACGGAAGAATATCTAAAAATCAAAACAGATAATTCACTGATACTAAAATTCCTGGATAATCTCAAAACATTATCCGTTGACCAGAGGAGACGAATATTTGTTAATAAAAAGCTTGTTGATTTTTTGTTAAGCAAAGCAACCCTGGAAGACTTCATTCGAAATAAAATGTTTTTATCGGCAGGAGAAATAACACCGGAAAAAGTCAGCAAGTATTTGGGCGTTCAGGTTTGCTTCCTTTACGATAAAATGATGATTTATAAAGATGATGTTTTATCAGGACCTGAAAACATGAAACAGCTTCATAAGATGAGGCTTCGTGCTAAACCTCTTAGATATACACTTGACTTTTTAAATGAAGTTCTGGGTCTGCGGCTTTCCGATATGGGAAATAAGATTAAAACCATGGTAGCCTTAGCCGGTGAAATTCATGATTATGATATGATTATTGAGAAAGCAGAAAAGTTTGAAGCATTGGCTCGGCAGTATCAAAAGGATGATACCAATAAAGATTCAGACAATTCTATTTCTGCTTTCATAAACCACTTAAAAAATAAAAGGATTCAGGATTATTCAAAGTTCAAGTCTTTAGTTTTGGAAATAGATTCTAAGAAGGATGTACAAGGATTTATCAATATATAAATATTTGTTCTTCATAGTTCTTACTTTTACCTTCAGCTTCGTTTTGGCTTTTGATACCTGAAAACAATGAATTTTCAGGCATGTTCTCGGTTGGTTCTCGTTTAAGATGCGTTCCAGATGGCTCTCAGTTGGCTTTGAGCAGGTCAAAATATACTGTTTTCAGGTATCTTCAGCCTTACAAAAAATGCTATCTTAAGCAATATTCAATCAACCTATCTATTGTATGCTTATCATTTAATTCAAGAAATGTATTCCTGTCTCTGTTTAAAGCCAGCCAGTTTGATATTACCTTTATTTCGTCAAGTTCTACTTGTGAAAATTTATGTTTAACGAACTTATTTAATGAAAAGTATAGCGTTTCAATGACTTCAGATAATTCTTCTGATACAGGTCTCTGATCAAAATTATCATCACGGTTCAGTGTTATCGTTCTTGCCAGCTTTCCGTTCTGAATAAAGAACAATTCTCTCTTGCTGTCATTGTCACATTTTATTATTATCTTCTTGTTGTTAATTGCGGACGTAATTACTTTCTGGTAGCTCATTACTTTAACTATATCAGCAAGCCTGTTCCGGTAAAGTGCGGCTTTTTCAAAATTCTCTTTTTGTGCATTAATATCCATTTGCTCTCTTAAGCGCCCTGTAATAGAATTGCTACCCTCACTGATTATAAACCTATGTACATTATTTACTTCATCTCTGTATTGAGTATTCGGTATCGTCATATTGCATGGTGCATCACACTTTCCGATATCAAAGTACATACAGTTGGAGTTTGTCTTTTTTGCCTTAATTGTTTTGTCTTCGCATTTTCTCAATTTATACCTGTCATATATTTCCTTGTCTATATGCCTTACTGTTCCTTTGCTCATGAAGGGACCATAGTAATAAGCATTATCATTCTCGATTTCATAAACAAAATCAAGCTTTGGAAATTCATTCTGTACATCAAACTTCAAAAATGGATGAAACCTGAATCTCTTAATGGCAGTATTAAATCTCGGCTTGTATTTCTTTATCATCTTTGATTCAAGTATCAGCGCCGATAATTCTGAATCAGTTATCTCAAACTCTACTTTTCTGACACTTGTCAGCAGCTTTTTTATCTTGTATGAAAGGTTGTCGTTATGTCTGAAATATGATGAAACTCTGTCCTTTAAATTCTTCGCTTTCCCGATATATATTATCTCATTAGAAGAACTTCTCATGAAATAAACACCGGGGTCCTTCGGGATATCCTTCAAAGATATATTTACACGCTTAAGTGCCGCGGGTCTTTTCTCATCGGTGAATATCTTTGAGTTCTGAAATCTAATTATCTCATCAATCGTCTCATAATCGTATTCATCTTGCAATACCTGTATAAAATGCATGAGCACTTTTGCTGTTGCAAGTGTGTCGTCGTATGCTCTGTGCTTGTTCTTTATTCGTATGTTAAGATGTTTTGCTACATTTCCCAGCGACTTGCTGCTTAACGTGCGAAGCAGCCTTCTCGATAGCTTACAAGTGCATAATGTCTTAATGTTCAGGTAATATGGTTTATCAAGTCTCTTGAATGATTCTGAAACGAAATTATAGTCAAAGTTTACGTTATGTCCCGTGAATACTATTTCTGAACCATTATTTTCCGTTATGAAATCTTTTACTTTAGGTGCTATTTCATGAAATGCAGGTTTATCAAATACGTCATCGTTTGATATTCCTGTAAGCTGTGTTATCCCGTATGGAATGTGCTGACCCGGATTTATAAGTGTGGTGTAGGTGTCTAAGATTTCATCATTCCTGATTTTTATCAATGAAATCTCTGTAATTCTGTTGAACTTTGATGATAAACCTGTAGTCTCAACGTCGCAGACAACAAACGTTGTATCTTCTATCGAATATTTAATCTTATCCGTTGACGTCATTATTCATAAATCATAAAATTGCGTACAGGCAATTTAATAAATATAATTGAAAGATTATTATCATTTGATGATAATAATTCAGAATTGCACAACTGCATTTAGTGAGTTTCCGCTTGAGGATATTGTTACTTTGTTGCTTACCAAACCGTTTATTAAAGTGTTAATCACATCCGCCCCTATTGTGAGACCGAGTATTGTTCCCGCGGACATGCTGCTGGTGTTGCTGTCAGGACGGCCCTTTTCGTTAAACAAATTATTCTTGAATTCTATAATTTCCTTCCGAAAAGCAAAAACAAGGGCTGCCGAACCGCTGCCTATAAGCATTCCGCCGAAAACATCGCTGGGATAATGTACTCCAAGGTATATTCTTCCGTAACCAATTAAAGCAGCATATAAGTAAGATACTGCAATTACTGCAGGTTTATCAGGGTATCTAAGTGTTAATGAAGTCGCCATTGAAAAAGCTGTTGCTGTGTGTCCGGACGGGAACGAATACCTGTCAGTAGGGGAGTTGTCCTTTTTGTAATATACGTCTTTTAAAGAAATAAATGGTCTTTCTCGTTTAACTATGTATTTCAATCCTGCCGTTACTCCCAATCCGGTTAGTTCGGAAAACATCATAAGTATTGCTGAGTTTTCATCGTAATAATTCTCATTGTACCTCGAAACTCCTGCAAATCCAACGGGAATCACAATGCTGAGAGGTAATACCGATTTGTCTGTAATTGGTATTACTGTGTTGGAAAATCCGTTTCTGTTATTGTTTATGCTTCTGAATAGCTTAACATCTATACCGGTCTCAGGTTTTACGTTTTCTAAATCCCTGAATCCTTGTGATTGGCTGTTGAGATAAATAAAATTTAATGAACAAAATATTAATAAAGTTATTAGTCTGTTCATGAATATTCTAATTTAATACCGTTACTGTTTTTATTGACAATCTAATCAAATATTATTTTGCTTTAACCAGTCGTCATTATGAAACTTCGAAAGATATCTTTCGCCCGTGTCACATACTATAAAAACCACTACTCCGTTCGAATCAAGATTTCTTGCGACGCTTAATGCAGTATATGCAAGTGTTCCCGTTGACGCACCGCAGAAGATTCCTTCTTCCTTTGTCAATGCTTTGCACGTATCAATTGAATCCTTGTCGCTTACCTCAACAACTTCATCAATAAGTTTGAAATCCATTATCTCGGGAATCATGTCGAGACCAATACCCTCGACTAAGTAAGGCTTGGATTCGCCCGTTTGTCCTTTTTCCTTATAGAGTTTTGCAATTGAGCCTATAGGATCTGCCGCAATTATTTTAATGCCCGGATTCTTTTCTTTCAAATATTTTGCTGTACCCGTGATTGTGCCGCCAGTTCCAAGACCTGCTATGAAATGTGTTATCTTACCTTCTGTCGCTTCCCAGATTTCAGGACCCGTTGTAAGATAATGAGCTAAAGGATTTGATTCATTTGTGTACTGAGCTATGTATAAAGAGTTTGGTGTTGCATCTGCTATTGACTGTGCTTTATTCATGTAATAGTCGGCATGGTCATGTCCGGCATTCTTCGGAACTACTACCACTTCTGCACCGAAAGCCTTAAGATAATTTCTTTTCTCTTGAGATACTTTGTCGGTAACAACTATAATTGATTTGTATCCTTTGTTTGCAGCCGCAAGCACAAGACCAATGCCCGTATTGCCGCTCGTTGCCTCTATAATAGTGCCGCCGGGTTTCAGCTTTCCCTCTTTTTCTGCATTCTCAACCATCAGTTTCCCAATCCTGTCTTTGACACTGCCTCCGGGATTTAATGACTCCATCTTGCCAAGTACTGTGGCTTTAATTCCTTCGGTAAGTTTATTCAGCTTTATCAGAGGGGTATTCCCGACTAATTCTAAAATACTATTGTAATACTTCATCCTGTTATCAATATAATATTTAACCAATCGGTTTCATTAACGGAAATAGTAATACGTCTCTAATGTTAATTGAATTCGTAAGAAGCATTACTATTCTGTCAACACCCATTCCCACGCCTGTCGTTGGAGGCATTCCCACTTCTATTGCTTTTAAAAAGTCTTCATCAAACGGATGTGTATCTTCTTCGCCTCCTCTTCCTCTTTCAACCTGACTTTCAAGAAGTCTCCTTTGAAGTATCGGGTCGTTAAGCTCAGTGTATGCATTTCCAACCTCCCATTTGTTGATGTACGGTTCAAATCTTTCTACGTATATTACCCGCTCGGGATCATCTTTCATTTCCTCAAGTTCTGCGAGCGAATATTGTCTTAGCGGTTTGCAAAGTGGAGTTGTATCAATCGGATGATCAACAACAAATGTCGGCTGTATTAAGTCATCCTCGCAGATTGCCTCAAATAATGCTGCTATAACAAGTCCCTTGCTGTGTGTGATTTTTGGGTCAAGGTCTATGTCATTCTTCTTCATGAACATAATTATTTCATCTTTTTTCAGCGAAATAACATCAATCCCGGTTTTCTCTTTTATCGCATCTGTCATTTTTAGTCTCTTCCATGGACGGGCAACATCAATCTGAGTTCCCTGATACTCAAACTTCGTTGAACCGTGAACCGCTACACATGCAGACTCAACAACTTCTTCAAACATGTTCATGCTGTCCGTGTAATCACCGTATGCCTGATACCATTCAACCTGTGTGAATTCCGGGTTATGCGTCCTGTCAATTCCTTCATTTCTGAAGTCTTTAACGAATTCATATACCCTGTTAAATCCACCGACAATAAGTCTCTTTAGGTATAACTCGTTTGAGATTCTTAAGTACAAAGGAATATCAAGTGCATTATGATGTGTTATAAAAGGTCTCGCATTAGCACCACCATAAATAGTTTGTAATGTAGGTGTCTCTACCTCGAAAAATCCGTACTTCTCAAGTGTTGCTCTTATCGACTTGATTACTTTTGTTCTCTTAATAAACGTATCTTTAACATTCTCATTTACTATAAGGTCAATATATCTTTGTCTGTAACGCAGTTCGACGTCCGCAAATGCGTCATGGATTATCTTCTCGCCTGATTCAGTGATTTCTTCCTTTACAACGGGAAGAGGA
>JBHELA010000285.1:0-2942 GCA_041859005.1 Ignavibacteria bacterium | reverse complement strand
AGTCCCGGAGGGACGAAATATCAGTAGCAATAAGTTTCTAATGTTCTAAGTCCCGTAGGGACGAAATATCAGTAGCAATAAGTTTCTAATGTTCTAAGTCCCGTAGGGACGAAATATCAGTAGCAAAAAGTTTCTAATGTTCTAAGTCCCGTAGGGACGAAATATCAGTAGCAATAAGTTTCTAATGTTCTAAGTCCCGTAGGGACGAAATATCAGTAGCATAGGGACGAAATATTTTTAATAAAATACCTCGCTGCTTGCGGCGGGGAGTTTTATTAGTGTCCCGAAAATATTAAATGTACTTTTTCAGCAGTTCTAACAGATTGTTCTTTAGTATTGGTTTCGCCAGATATCCATTGAATCCTGCATCCAGAAAACGTTGTTCATCGCCAATTTGTGTGTAAGCAGTTGTTGCTATGATTGGCATTTCGGGTTTGAATCCATGGATTTGCTTTGCCGCTTCCAGTCCGTTCATAACCGGCATTTTAATATCCATTAGAATAAGTTTTATATCAGGATTCCGTCTGCACAGTTCTACCGCTTCAGCTCCATTAATAGCATGTAAATATTTGTAACCTGATATCTTTAACAACACTTTAAGGTACATATAGTTTGACTCGTCATCTTCTGCAATCAGTATTACCGGCTTTTCGTTACTTTCGGATTTAACGTTTGTATTTGCTGAAGGCTTTTCATCTAAAACAGTTTCTGCATAAGGAATTTTGAACGTAAATTCGGAGCCTTTATCCTTTTCAGATACTACATTAACGGAACCTCCGAGCAATTTAGCTAAACCACATGCAATACTCAGACCTAAACCGCTGCCTTCGTGACCGCGTGTGTTCGAAACCTCCTCCTGAGAAAACATATTAAAAACCATATCCAGCTTGTCGCTGGCTATACCTTTACCTGTATCTTTTGTAAAAATCTCCAGATAACCGTGTGTTATCCTGTAACCGCAAACGATACTGCCTTGCTCAGTGAATTTTATAGAATTGTTTATAAGAATTTCGAATACTTTAAGAATGAATCCCTTATCTGATTTTATTATTAAATTATCGTACTCCGCTGGAACCTGAAAATTAAATTTAATCTTTTTTTCCGAGCACAACCGTTCTGCTTTTTTGATGGCATCATCAAATACCGGCTTCAGAAGAAACTCCTTAATATTAACATCCATCGTACCCGAAACAATCCTTGCCATATCCAGATAATTAGAAACAGTATCCATCAAACGATTGCTGGCAATATTAATATTTGAAAGCATTTTAGTATGTTCTTCGGGTGTCATGTTAGTCTCAGCCAATAATTGCCCGAAACCAAGAATACTATTAAGAGGAGTTCTGATTTCGTGGGATATATTGTTTATAAAAGCCGTCTTAAGATTATCGCTTTCTTCTGCTTTTTCTTTAGCAGCTATTAACTCTTCCAGAATCTTTTTGCTTTCTGTAATATCAGAATCAACCCCCCTATAACCTGATAAATTCCCATTTTCATCAAGAATAGGGCTTGCGTTTGTTGAAAGAATTAACTTATGACCATCTTTATGTACATTTGAATTCTCAAAATTTCTGAATGGCTCCTTTCTTTTGAAAATTTCTATGACAGTTTTCTTTAATTCGTCCTTTTTATCGGGGGTAAAGAAATCATAATAGTATTTCCGCCCGACTATTTCATGTGCAGAATAACCAAGCAATGACCCGCAGACAGGGCTTGCATATGTATATAATCCATCTTTATCAACTTCCCATATCCATTCTTGTGCTTCATCTGCAACTTCTTTAAATCTGTTTTCACTTTCCTGTAAAGCTTTAATTGCTTTTTTGTGAGCTGCTTTTTCTTTCGCCTCTCCCAGCGCTCGTTTTACAGCAAACGGAAGCCGTTCTGGTCTGTCTTTCAAAACATAGTCCACTGCGCCGAGCTTTAGCAATTCAATAGCTGTTTCTTCACCGATGGAGCCGGAGACGCAGATAAAAGGTACCTCGGGGCATATCTCGTTGCTAATTTTCAACGCTCCGAATGCATCAAAATTGGGAAGTTTAAAATCTGAAAGGATAATATCAAAATTGCTTTCAACCAGCGCAGATTTAAATCCTGAGGCATTTTCTACATGTGTTAAATCAAGTATGTAACCTGCATCCAATAACAGCTCCCTGATTAATTCAAGATCTCGCATCGAATCTTCCAGTACAATAACCTTAAGTTTTAAGTCCTTTATAACGTTTCCCATAATTGAAAATTTATAGAGTGTTTGGATACTCATTTAATAAAGCCCAGAAAACGCCTATGTGTTTTACAGCATCAAGGAAATCATTGAAGTTTACGGGTTTAACCACATACGCATTCACACCCAGTTCATAGCATTTTTTAAGGTCAGGTTCCTCTCTCGATGAAGTTAACATCACTACCGGTATTGTTTTAAACTTTTCTGATCCACGAATATATTCTAAAAATTCAATGCCGTTTACACGCGGCATTTTTATATCAAGTAAAATAACGGCAGGGTTACCTTTTTTACGGTTGCTGTATTGTCCTTCATTATTAAGGTACTCCATAGCTTCAACTCCGTCTTTTACCACAACTACATTGTTAGCTAAATTGTGTTCCGAAAGTGCTTCAATTGTCAGTTCGACATCCTGAGGATTGTCCTCTGCAAGTAAAATAGTTCTTAATTCAATCATTATTATTAGTCTTAGTTTTTTGTAAAGTAAAATGGAATGCGGCTCCTTTTCCGGGTTCCGCTTCAGCCCATACCTTTCCGTTATGTTTCAGAATTATTCGCTGAACGTTTGCAAGACCGATACCTGTTCCTTTAAATTCGGCTTGTGAATGCAGGCGTTGAAAAACACCAAATAGTTTATGAGAATATTTCATATCAAACCCAACTCCGTTATCTTTTACATAAAACTCAAAATATTCAGTATTTTCTTCAAATCCGATTG
>JBHELA010000476.1:0-3565 GCA_041859005.1 Ignavibacteria bacterium | reverse complement strand
CTATGACCGTGCTGATATTGTCAGCGCCAGTGTTAATACTTTATTAAAAGCATTACTCGAGGGTTCAATATTTGTTCTGGTAATTCTTTACCTCCTGCTTAGAAGTTTTCGGGGTTCATTTGTTGTCTTAATTTCTCTGGTACTGTCTTTTCTTTTCACTTTTATAATTATGAAGATTGTTGGTTTAAATGCCAATTTAATGACATTGGGCGGTTTAGCAATTTCAATCGGAATGAAAATTGATGCGACAATCATTCAGGTAGAAAATGTTCAAAGGCATTTAAGCGAAAGCGGCAAGGAAGACAGAAAACTCTTAACTGTTTTAAAAGCAGTTCTTGAAGTTCGTAAACCGAGTATTTTTGGGGAAATAATAATTGGTATTACCTTTATTCCTATTTTAGCACTCGAAGGAATCGAAGGAAAAATGTTTTCTCCATTAGCTTTTACAGTAGCGATAACACTCGTTTCAACTTTGTTGCTTTCAATTTTTGTAATACCTGTGATATGTGCTATAGTTCTAAAACCACAGCCGGAAAAGGAAAGCATAATTATGAAGTATGCTAAGAAATCTTATCTTCCTTTACTTCATTTCAGTATGAAACACAAATTTGTCGTTTTAACTGTTTCGGGAATTTTTTTAATTCTCACTTTTATTATTATTCCCAGATTGGGAACAGAATTTATTCCAATTATGGATGAAGGCGCATTCGATATGGATGTTGTTTTACTTCCGGGTGTATCGCTCGATAAAGCAATGGAAATAAATCAACTTGTAGGAAAAAAGCTGAAAGAGTTTCCTGAACTGCAAACAGTTGTTTCCCGAACCGGGCAAACTGGTGTTGCCTTGGATACTCGCGGTGTTGATAAAACTGGATATGTTGGTGTACTAACACCAAAAAGCGAGTGGAAGCGTGATATCACAAGAGAAGAACTTACTAATAAAATGCGTGAGTCAATAGAAGAAATTCCCGGAATTGGGTTTGGGTTCAGTCAACCTATACAATGCCGCATAGATGAATTAGTTGCCGGTACAAGAGCACAACTTATAATTAAACTCTTTGGTGAAAATATCGATTCACTTAAAAACAAAGCTGATGAAATTGCACGTGTTCTTTCAAATATAAAAGGAGGTACTGATCTGCTTGCTGAAAAAATCACCGGTCAACCTTACCTGACAATAGAAATTGACAGAAATAAAATTTCAAGATACGGGTTGAATATAAGTGATGTTCAAAACGTTATTGAAATAACCGTTGCCGGAAAATCTGCTTCTAAATTTTATGAAGAAAACAGAAACTTTGATATTACAGTCAGACTTCCGGAAGAATATAGAAATTCTGTAGAAACTATCGGCAGCATATTAGTACCAACAAAATCCGGCACGAATGTTCCTTTAACGCAATTAGCAAACATTTCGTTTACAGAAGGACCCGTTCAAATTAGCAGGGATGACGGGTTAAGAAGAGTTGGAATTGAAATGAACATTCAGGGAAGAGACATCGGCAGTTTTGTTAAAGAAGCAAAAGAAAAGATAAAAGAAAAGGTTAAACTCCCTGAGGGTTATTTCTTGACCTGGGGAGGGCAGTTTGAAAACCAGCAAAGAGCAATGAACAAATTATTAATTATTGGTCCCGTGGCAATTGCTTTAATTATGCTTTTGTTGTTCGTTACTTTTCGGTCTATTCGTCTTGCTTTGCTTGTAATTACCAATTTGCCTTTTGCACTTATTGGAGGTGTGTTTTCACTTTGGATTTCAGGTTTATACTTATCCGTTCCTGCATCAGTTGGATTCATTGTCCTGTTTGGAGTTGCAGTGCTAAATGGTCTTGTCTTGGTTTCACATATCGCACAACTTCGTGAAGAAGAATCGTTAGACTTGAATGAGGCAATAATTAAAGGAAGTATGGATAGACTCAGACCTGTTTTAATGACAGCGTTGATTGCAATTTTCAGTTTAATTCCAATGCTTTATTCAACGAGTGCCGGCTCTGAAATTCAGAAACCCTTGGCTACTGTTGTCGTCGGTGGTTTAATCAGTTCAACTTTACTAACTTTGTTGCTTATTCCTTCATTATATGGTTGGTTTGAAAAGCGTAAAGCAGAAAAAGAAATTTAAAAATTTAAAATTACGGGCAGAGATTTTCTCTGTCCGTTTAAGGAAATCATAATGAAAGAAATTAAAGCAATTATTCGACCGAATAAACTATTAGATGTTATTTCAGAGCTGCAAAAAATCGATAACTTGCCCGGAGTAATTATTTCCGATATAAAAGGTTTTGGAAAAACTAAAGCAGTAGATGCTGTGAATAAAACGACTCTTGACGGAGTCGATTATGTTCATAAAGTGAAATTGGAAGTTGTGGTAAATAATGAGATGGTGGAGAGTGTTGTGAATACTATCCAATCGAATGCTCATACAGGATTAAAAGGAGACGGCAAAATATTTGTTACTTCTGTTGAAGATGTAATAAAAATTAGAACGAATGAAAGAGGAATCGAAGCAGTTTAACCTATTTAATTGGATATTCATAGATATTCAAATATTTTAAATTGACATCTCTTTCAGAGCATTGAAAGAACAACACAATCATAATAATGTAGTTTATAATAAACCAATCGTTATTGGTATAATATTAAACGTTTCATTTATTGCAATAGAGATATTTTACGGTTTAATGTCTAATTCCGTTGCACTAATTTCTGATGCTGGTCATAACTTCAGTGATGTCATTTCTCTTATTCTCGCATTAATTGCCGCTATGCTCATCAAGAAGAAATCAACGGAAAAATTTACTTACGGTTACAAAAAGGGTTCAATTTTAATTGCTCTCATAAATTCTATTCTACTTCTGGTTGCACTTGGTGTTATTATTTGGGAATCAGTGCATAGGTTTTACAACCCAGTACAAATCGATGGTATGACTGTAATATCAGTAGGTTTTATAGGAATACTTATTAATGGTTTTACCGCTTATCTGTTTATTAAAAATAAAGAAAAGGATTTAAATCTAAAAAGTGCTTTCCTGCATATGCTTACTGATGCTCTTGTTTCTGCGGGTGTTGTTGTTTCTGGAATATTTATCACTATATACAAACTCTATTGGCTAGACCCTTTGGTCAGTTTGATGATTGTTGGTGTAATATTTACTATGACTTATAAACTTTTAAAAGAAACAATCAGATTATCTATTGATGCAGTCCCAGAAAACATTGATATCAAGAGTGTGTTTGACTATTTAATGAGTATTGGAGGAGTAAAAGAAATACACGATTTACATATTTGGAGTCTAAGTACATCTCAGGTTGCATTAACCGTACATATCGTTGTAAAAAGTGATTACGTTTTCGATAACGACGTACTGAAAAACATAAATATTTATCTTCACGATAAATTTGAGATATCTCACTCAACAATTCAAATTGAATATATCCAAAAATCTGATGTATGTGGTACATGTTAGATTCAACTATAGCTCTGCTGTGCTTAATTCAATATTTTCATATTGTTGTATCTGCCGTCTTTAATAAGCAATTTTACCTTTAAATATGTCAAATAATATCTGAA
>JBHELA010000163.1:0-9162 GCA_041859005.1 Ignavibacteria bacterium | reverse complement strand
GGTATCAAAGGAATATTTAGTCCTGTTCTTTCAAAATCAGTAGTCTTTAAAAGTTCGGGTTCCACGTAACCGGGCATTGCATTCAGAACTTTCGGATAGACATTATCATGAATAATTTTTGCAACTTCATCCGAAGCATTTGGAACAACGGCAAGAAATTTCTTTGCGGATTCGTCAAATGTTGCTGCCGGTTTATAATTCACGTCGGTAAAAAATCCTTTTAGATTTAAGAAAGGACTTATCTTCGGGAAATCCTGTGCAGACTGGAGTGTAACGCCGATGCTGGGTACCCAATCGAGAACGTTATTGACAGACATCGCCCATCCGCCCATTGTAATTTTTTCATAATCATAAGCGAAATGAACGTTACCGGTTTTCGGAGCTGCTAAATTATACGTCTTAAGTCTGAAATCAGCAGGGAGCTTTCCGTCCTTCTGAAGATATCGAATGTATGATGTTGCGAGGAAACCAATACCGCTTCCCTGACTGTGTCCGAGAATAATAAAGTCACGAATTCCGTCGGCGTACTGCTTCTTTATCTGTTCAAGCAGTTCATCAGAAATATGACCGAGAGCAAGAAGCATCCCAAGATGAACTCCTGCATCAGGCAGCTCAGCAACTTTATACTCAAACGTTTTTGTGTCGGACATTTTTATCTTTCCTATTGCAGGAACCATCGGCACGTAGAACGCCGCAGTAAAACTCAATGCAGCGGAATCCACAATAGAGCCTCTTATTGCGAGCACGGCTTTTCTGTCGTCTGTCAGCCATACATCAAACCTGTTCATAAGCGGTGATAACTTCGAACGGAACACACGTTTCACCTTTGAGGGTTCGGGTGTTTTAAATCCGCCGATGTCGGATGAGTCGTAGGTGCGCTCCATTACAGGAATGAGCATGGTAAGTTCGGCTCTATCGTAGCCGGGTTTTAACTCTGTGGAGTGTTTGTTTCCGCAGCTCTGGATAGAGATAAGTAAAGCCAAAAATATAATGAACGTTGTGAGTGGTTTCATAATTCTGATTTTGTTTAAGATAATTATATGGATAATTGATTTATACGTATTTATAAGGTGTTATTGTACGTAATTTCATTGAGCCAAAAATCGGGGCAAATTATAATAACATCCTTGTAAGTCAGGTTATAAATTTTAAAAAGTTTAACTTCGACTTCCTGCTCATATTTTAAGACTTTAGCTTCATTACCGAGAACTTTTTTGATTTTATCGTATTGTTTCTCAAACCAATCAAGCTGCTGTTCATTTATTTGTTTAATAGGTACTGTTATCATTTTGTTGTAATCCAATTTTACCCTGCCATCTTCGTCAGCATCACCATAAGCAACAAATTTAATTCTTTTAAACCAATCAAAGAGATAAGAATTCAGGTAGAAGAAAAGGTATTTACAATCTGAGATTATCATATAACAACTGTTGTTGATTATCATACCTTCTTCATCTAAATAGAATTTATGGTATTTTGCTGTATGAATATAAATAATTTTAGGTAAATACATTTGATAAACATAATCACAGTTCCTTAAATTAGTCCAATCCTCACCCTGATCCCCTCTAATTTTCAAATCAGATTCAAATTTCTTTAAGTGTTTATAAACATTAGGAAAGTTTTGTTTAACTAAAACCCTATTAATTCTAACTTTATTACCATTTTCCTCAGTATTAATGACCAGTATATCTTGACCTAAATGATTATAATATAACTTACTCCCAAAATGCTTTTTACCTGCCAAATAATCAGTAATTTTAATTAGGATACCGTTATGACTATTTATAAACCAGCATTTATTACTATCTGTAATTACATTATATTTATTGATACTTGTAGAATTAGCAAATTTCTTAAGAATTTGATCAGAATTAGGATCTAATTTAATTAATTTATTCTTTTCTTGGTTACTTATAATAAATGCACTATTCAAACCCGTTTTAATCCCACTATAAATTTTATTCTCTGTAAAATCTTTTAAGGAGATAGAATTCTCAAAGTACTTTTTTAGAATTATTTCTTGCTCTAAATCAATAAATTTCCATTCTCTTTCATCTTTTATAACTTTAAGATAATTTCCTTTTATTATGATATTCAGGTCAAGGTTATCGAGAGATTTAACCGGATAATAACGGGTACTATTTTTATCAGGCTGATTGATAATCTTAGTAATTGCAGTATCCGTACTGGCTTCAAAAACAGGGAGTTCAAAGAAATCAATAATCATATCTACATTTATCTCTTTTAATTTATTTCGTAAACCTATACCATACTGAGTTTTCAGGAATTTATTGAGTGTAATGAAAATTATAATACCATTATTGTTAACAACCGACAAAGCAGAATCAAAGAAATAAACATATAAATCTGCAGTACCACCTCCGACCTCGGGATGGTTTTCTATATATTTGGGTTTAAAATATGAGTCAATGGATTCCTGTCTAACATAAGGAGGATTTCCAATAACAATATCAAATCCACCATTTTCAGAAAAAACTTCAGGGAAATTAAGTTTATAAAGAAAATATGGTTTTACATTCTGGTCTTTTAGCTTAACTAAATCCTTAATTTTATTAGTTTTACCAGCTTCGTTTAAACTAGTAATAATAAGATTCCATTCGTGGGTTTCTATTTCAGATTTTAATTCTTTCTTTCGTTCTTTATCTGAAGTGCTGAAATACTCTTTTTGTAATTCTTCAAGCTTTTCGGCAATATTTATGGAATTATCTTTATTACCAAAAATTGAGTAAGAAGCAGCAGGCTCGTGAACTTTACTTTTTGATAATTTATCAAGTAATATTTTATTTTCCAATAATTGCTTCTCAACAGTTTTAGCTTCAATAGTGTGTAATTTTCCGGCATTACGCAAAGCAAAGTATTTAGTCTGTAACAATCTAATCTTATCGTTAGTATTTTTTCTAATATCATGTTCAATGTTATTTGAATTATACTGAAGCAATTTTTCATTGAGAATTTTAATACCTTCAAAAGTATCCAATAAAGAATTGCCCTGCATGAATTTGAATTCAAGATTTGGCAGGGCATCTATACCAAAATTACTTGAGATTTTTTCGCCTTTATAGTCTTCTTCTACAATTAAAGATAGCCAAGCTCGCAAACGAGCAATTTCAACAGCCATTGGCATAATATCAACGCCATAAATATTTTGAGATAAAATATCTTTTTTAAGCTGATACGTATTCGCATACAAATTAAGAAGCTGTCTAAGTTGTATAAGCTTATGAAGAACACCAATAGGGAAAGCACCGGAACCGCAAGCCGGGTCAAGAATTTTAATATTTATCAATGCATTCTCAGCGGCTTTCTTATACTTATTCAACTTTTCAGGCCATACCGGCAGAGAAGAGAAAGCAGGGTTTAATTCATCGCTATTTATATTCAATTTATTTGCAAGAAACGTCTTTAAGCTTTCCTCTACCATGTAATCGACGATATCTCTGGGAGTATAGAAAGCTCCATAAGCTTTTCTTTTATTATTAGCTGCTTCTTCTGTATCAGGGCTCTGACTTGCCATAAGGTTTTCAAAAATCCTGCCGAGCATTTCCGGATCTACTGCCAGCTGTTGATATTGAAGGCTGCTTTCATCAACAGTGAAATCATAGTTTTCAAGGACCTCTATAAAATTAATCAACCAATCATTAATTTCAAGATTCGCAAAAATATCGTCTTCTTTAGTTTTATCGAACAGTCCACCGTTCATATAAGGTATTTTCTCAAAAAGATTCCTGTTTTTAGCATCTTCATCAAACAGCCATTTGCGTTCATTTATTCTAGAATTTAATGTGCCAAAGAAAAGTTTTTGAAGATAAGTCTGATGGAAATGATTATTGTATTTAACTATTTCACTGGACAGTAATTGATTAGGAATTATTTCTTTTTCTTTTAGGAACCAGCAGAAAATGTAACGACCGATAAGTCTAATAGCGAACTGCTTTATTTCGGTTTCATCATATTTCTTAACTCTTTGTTTTACTATACCTACCAATGCATCGAATCTTTCTTTTATCGAAGCATAAAATTCTTTATTTACTTCTTTTATATCGAGGGATTTCCAAAGCAAATCGGCAATTTCTGGTTTAGATTTAGTACCTATATTTTGCCAAATTTGAATAATTCTGTTGTATTGGGTATTTGTTAATCTGCTTTTAAATGTAATTATTCTTTTTTGATCACCCTGATTAAATACAAGCATAAGTTTATCGTATTCATTAGTAGTAATGAAATGAATAAAATACTGCTGAGAAGGAACAAAAACAGAACCGTTATTAGAAACAGCAATACCCTTCATTATTGATTGATAACTTGTCAATCCGGGGTCATTATCCACAAGTAGACTTAGGTTTTCTTTTTTGATTTTTTTAAAAACAGCAAATCTAACTCGAATATTTTGATTATCAGCAGACAGCCTATAAAGTTGAGGTTGAACAGTTTGAGGAGCATTAGCGAGAATTTCTTTTAATTTTACAGTTTGAGGAGATAAAAGTTGAGGTTTACCATCTGTAAATGAACTAATACCCATCCAATTTAATAATGCAAATGAAAACTCTAGTATTTTATCCCTAGAATGGCATTCAGCAACTTGAAGCAGAATATTATTTAATTCGTTTAATGTCATGCAAAAATCTGTATAATATCACTTAAAGGGGCTTTGTCAGTTTTCTCCTCCGGAACGTACTGCTTTGCCACTGAAATAAATTTAATAATAATCTCATCACCAATATGCTCATTTCGTCGTCTCATTTTATTTAATAATCTAACTAATTTTAAATTTTCCTTATTAATATAAGCATTTTGTGCGTGAAGAACAGAATTATTTACTCGCTCAATATCCTGAACAGAATAACCATATTCTATCATCTTATTTATTAAATAAGTAATAGCTTCCTGCTGAGGCTGATTATATCTTATTTGATGGTCTTCCTCTGAAAACTGATAATCTTTGATGAAATTTGCGATGTACTCCTCAGTTTCCGGTTTGTAAAGGAATTTATCAGCAAATCTATTATTTTGATCACTATTGGCTTTAATTGAGAGCAGCCCTTCGGCTGTGGTTAATAATTCACCAACTCTTTCTTTATCAAATGCTACAAAATAGCCGGCTTCAAAAAATTCATTTTCACCAGAGGCAATATGTGCCAAGTTTATGAATTCATCTTCTTCTTTTATCATCTGAATCTTGCCCCATTTACCTTTAGGAAGATTTTTAATTTGACTCTTGTATTCATCAGTGAAATTATTGTTGCAATCAAAATCACGAAGGTCGTCCATAAATAAATCTTCAGCTGCTAATAATTCTGTGGTTTCAAAAATTTTCCTAAAAGCTTCAAGTCTCTTCTTTTCATCACGGCTATACAAATCTTCAGTGAAATCTTGAGGAATGGGTTCTTCGTCTAAGACACTCTGATCACTCCCAATTGTGTATCTAATTAAATTAATTTTATCCTGCAGCTTACTTACCAATCTTAAATAACTTTCTAATTGCTCTGTAGGTCTAAAATTAAAGATAAAGATTTCCTCAAACTCACTTCCGAGTCTATTTATTCTACCGTTGCGTTGAATCATTCGAACAGGATTCCAATGAAGGTCATAATTTACAATAATTCCGCAATCCTGCAGATTCTGCCCCTCGGATAGTTTATCAGTAGCAGCAAGAAAATCTATTTCCTTTTCGAAAGATTTTACGTTATATTTTTTTGATATTGGCGCAAATCTTTTTGCAAAATTTTCAATCTCATTTTTATTTCCAAGAGCAAATTCAATATTTCTTCCTTTAACAAGATATTGAGGTAGATTCTCTGAAAGATATTTTAATGTATCGGCAAAATAAGTAAATATTAATACTTTTTGATCTTCGTTTTGATTCAAATGTTTTGCGAGAACTTGAATTTTATCATCTTTTTTTATAAGAAGATTAATTTGCTGATTAAGGATATTAATTATGGATAAATCTTTTTCGATATCATCTTTCAATTTGCTAATATTGAAAACCCCCTCGTCTGCAGGAATACTTTCAAATTTATCCTCGCTTAGTTCAAATGATTCAATATCAAAATCCAATTCATCTTCTTCTGCATTTTGTTCATTATAAGCATCTATAGCTTTATTTAAAGCAGTCAAATTCTTTACTGAAATAATTTTATTATAATCACATAATTTGACTTTGAAATCTTTGAGTTTTTTTTCATAGCTTTCTAGAGATTTATTAATTGAAAACAAAGAAGATTCCAATCTTTTTAAGAAAACCGTTCTAAAAATGCCATAAATACCTACTTGTCTACTAAGTTCCCTGTTCTCATCAGCATTTAACTCAAGTTCTCCACGTTTCCTTCCGTAGTAAGCATGTCTGTAAATATTATACCTATAACAAGGAAAACCCAGAGCAAGTAAGGAAGAGTAAATAATTTCAAGAGATGAATCAATTGGTTTTTCTCTTTCAATACAATACTCTAACAAATCTAAAGGATGAGCTAAATATTCTAAATCTGCTAGACTGTTAATTTCATAATTAAATATTTTTAAAAATGCTGCACTTTTTCCAGCAATATCAAGAAGCTGTTTCTTAAATTGATTTGGTACTTCATATTCAAGATTATCAGGATATGATTTTGGAAATTTCTGGACTTTTCCATTAATCCACAAACCATCTGGATATTCTTTTGAGATACCTTGTCTTGTTCTTCTGACGATGAAACGATTCAAAAGCGGGGTCAATTGTTCCTTTATTTTCTGATAATTCACGAAACCATTTTCCCGAATTTGTTTTCTCATATCAAAATGGAGCAATTCAAGACGCTCTTTAAGGGTATAGTATTTTTGTCTTGTTCTATCGTAAAATTTCCCGAGTTTATAGATGTCGCCACCTGAAGCCAACATAATTTGATTTGTTAAATCAGCAAGCTGATTATTGATAGGGGTTGCAGTAAGCATTAAAGTCTTTGAATTTTTATTTTCCTGTCGCCATTTAATGAAAGCATCAAATCTTTGCCCTCCAGAAGATCTTAAGTTATGACTTTCATCAAATACAAACAATCCTACAGGTATAGACTTGAGATTTTCTCTAATATCTTCAATTTTGTTGATATCTTG
This sequence comes from Ignavibacteria bacterium, assembly GCA_041859005.1. GTDB lineage: Bacteria > Bacteroidota > Ignavibacteria > Tepidaquicellales > Tepidaquicellaceae > CAIKZJ01. The sequence continues at coordinate 2,052 of JBHELA010000163.1, read as the reverse complement.
GAGACTGTATATTTCTGGAATGTGAATCATTTTAAACTCATCAAATGATTTAGTCCATTGAGGTATTAGGCTAGCAGGTGCTATAACAACAACTCTTTGATTCAGTATATGTTTATAATATTCTATTACTTTTATCGCAGTATAAGTTTTACCTAAACCTACAGAGTCAGAAAGCATTGCAACACCTTGTCTTTCCAGTTTTTTAATAATACTATTAGCATTTTGTATCTGAAATTTCAATAATTGCGGTTTTCCTGTTGCAGGGTCATCTATTACTACTTTGTTTTCCTTTTCATCCAATAAATCCTGACCATAAATTCTATATAGAGCATGTATATACATTTCATAAGGACTATAACATATATTACCGTGTTTACTTAACGATAGAATTTCTTCTTTAAAAACCATTGTCCATTCTTCGCTATCCTGCCATAAATTCTCAAACCAAGATCTATGTGATGGATATTGGTTTATATTTTTTCGAATATAATTAACTGTCGAATTATTATCTTCAAACTGATTTAGTTCTAAATTTCCGACTAGTCCTTGCTTAGTAAAATTTGAACTCCCAATTATTCCTACTGCATTTTCTTCATCTGAACCAAAGATATAGCATTTAGCATGCAAAAAATTATTTCTGTAAACTCTTATTTGAAGTTTATTATTCTTATTAGAATATTTAAGCAATAAATCAGCTACTTTTTGATATTCAACTTTCAGATGCAGGTCCTCTAAATCTTTCTTTAAATATTTTTCTGGAAATTCTGGATCTTGCTTTGAGGGGTTTTTAATTTGATATGCTTTTACAGACGGCTCTTCACCAAGCAATAACCTAAGTTTTGTATTTTCTCTGTCCAAGAAATCGTACAACTCATTATATATTTCAACCATACCTGGTAAGTCCCAATATCCTGTTGCTATGGATATTTCGGAAAAAGATGTGTCACAAAGAAGCTCCTTAAACACACTACTTAGTAAGTAATCATCAGATGAATTATCTAATAGTTTTATACCTTTTTTCATCTTAGTAAATTAGTTTTTACAAATAATCTTAAAGGATTTAGGAATTTTTCAAAAAATGAACAGAATCAAAATAGTACGTTTCTGAATTAAAATCAATTTATATAAAAATAACATATTAATTCTTTTAAGTATTGACATTTTAATTATTAGCCTATTTTTAAAAAATACTTAATATATTATAATATTTTTAATGGGATTGAGAATAAGTAAATTGAGCAAAAACAACAAATATGCTGAATAGCAGATCTAAAAATTCTTAATATGATCTTAAAATTATATTTTTTTCATAAGGTCTATCATTTCGAGGAGGGCAGAGGCAGCTTCGAAGCCTTTGTTTGTTTCGTGATTGCAGACATCTAAACGTGAGCGGGCTTCTGCCTGTTGGTCGTTGTAGGCAGTGAGGACGCAGAAACTTACGGGGACACCGTATTTAGTAGAAATTTGATTAATGCCGGTTGAGACTGCACCTGATATGTATTCGAAGTGGGCTGTCTCCCCTTTTATAACGCAGCCGACCGTGAGGACGCCGTCGTATTTAAGTTTACTGTTTTTCTTCAGGATTTTTTCGAGGACTGAGGGAATTTCGAATGCACCCGGAACGAGGTACAGGCATATATCTTTTTCTTTTACTCCATTTTCAAGAAAGAGTTTTTTGGCACCTTCTATAAGATTGCCTGTTATTTCTACGTTGAAACGGCTTGATATAACTGCGATTTTCAATCCTTTGCCTTTTACTTCGCCTTTTAGTGTTTTCATGATTTTGTTTTCTTTAAACTTATATGTTTTTCTTTTAGTGCGTTAACTTCATCCTCGCCTATGAAATACCTGCCGATATTGTGGTAATCGTTTTCCCCATATCCGTGGAAGTCAGAGCCGCCGACTTTCAGTAGGTTGTTATCTTTTGCAAACTTTGAGTATTTCTTCACATGATTATCGTTATGTGAAGGGTGGTAAATTTCCACGCCGTCGATACCCGCTCTTCTCAAATCAACAAGGGCGCTTTCCCTGAAGTAACTTCCCGGATGAGCG
>JBHELA010000118.1:0-2581 GCA_041859005.1 Ignavibacteria bacterium | reverse complement strand
TGACCTGGCATACAATGCATACTGGGTTGACTCTAAAGTAATAGACAGGTTTAAACCTGTGGGAATAATAAAAACCGGAGAAAAGGTGCCTGAAGGATTCCGGCTGGAACAGAACTATCCGAATCCGTTCAATCCGAGGACAGTGATCCGTTGTCAGCTGCCGGTTGTCAGTAATGTATTATTGAATGTTTACGACATACAGGGACGTGAGGTACAGACGCTGGTGAACGAAAGATTACAGGCGGGAACGTATGAAGTGACGTTTGACGGGAGTATGTTAAACAGCGGTGTGTATTTTTATACTTTCGAAACAGAAGATATCAAGTTAACCAAAAAGATGTTCATGATAAAATAGTAATAAACGTTATAATAATTTTATAATTCAAACGAACATAATTTTTAATATTAAATGAATACAAAGACTATAAAACTAAGAATTCAGATATTGTTATTGCTGACATTCTGGTTGCAACCTTTTCAGGTACAAAATATTTTTTCACAGGAACTGAGTGAACAGGAAAAAGTGTACGAATTTATGTGGAAAACATTTGATGCGAACTATGCTCTTTTCAAAGCAAAGCACATTGACTGGATAGCTTTGTACAATATTTATCGTCCGTTAGTTAACTCAAAAACCACAGATGACGAACTGTTTTCAATAATATCGAAAACCTTAGGTCATTTAAATGACAACCATGTGAGATTAACATCACAAAACCCTGACAGGTTCTATGCTTCAGGTTATTCATTTGAATATTACGGTTTAGCACGCAGGGACACACTCAGTGCTATTATGCGAAGGAGGCCTGTACCGGAAAAGTATTTCAAAGGACCCTTAAATATTTCGGTAAATAAAATTTTTGCATACGGATGGCTGGATGATGAAACGGGATATTTACATTTCAATTCCTTTAGCGATTCCGAAGGAACCGAAAAAGCAATAGACGAAATAATATCAGTATTCAGGAATGCAAAGGCAGTTATAATCGATGTAAGGAGAAACGGCGGAGGGAATGACCAGATAGGCAAGCTAATAGCCTGCCGATTTGCTGACAGGAAAAGACTTTATATGACAACGCAAGAGCGCAACGGTCCAGAACATGATAATTTTGAAGCAAAGAAATATTTCTTTATAGAGCCGAAAGGTCCACAACAGTTTACAAAGACCGTGATACTTTTAACAAGCAGGCTTTCATTCAGTGCCGCAGAGAATTTTACGCTTGCAATGAGAATTTTACCTCAAGTAACAGTTGTAGGTGATTTAACTTCGGGTTGTTTTGCGGACAATTATTGGGTCAGGCTTCCAAACGGATGGATGGCAACATATTCGAAAAATTATTTTCTTGACTATAAAGGAATGTGCTGGGAAGGTATAGGCGTTCCGCCTGATATTAAAATGAAAGACAATTATGACAGTTCCATACTGACAGACGACATTATACTTGAAACGGCAGTATCATTAATAAGGACCGGCAATCTCAGTCTGCAGGAAGACAGTGAGGGCACTAAGCCGACTGAATCCCTTGCGGAATTATTAAATAAGGATACAGATCAATCGGGTATTGATAAAGCAATCCAGAATCTTAAAGAAAGATACGAGAACAACACTGAAGGCAAATATTATTTTGATCTAGATGAACTGAAAACACTGGTTATGAATAAATTTAACAGCGGCAAAAATGCAGAAGGAGAAAGATTACTTAAACTGACTGAACAGTTTTTCCCCAACCAGTCAAATATATACGAGTATCTGGGATTTGAATTTATAAGGAAGAACAATAATTCTGAAGCAATTAAAATGTTTAACAAGGCGTTATCTATAATTCAAAGGAAATCATCTCCTATGTCGCGCCAATTCTCAGAATATTTAAATGATGTTTTAATATTGGCTTTGCTGGGAGGCGGGTATGAAGGTATGTCACATGAATATATGAATCTAAAAGAGAAATATCCTCTTCAGGCTGGAGAAATTTACCTGAATAGTTTAGGTTATGTGCTTTTAAATTATAATATGATTGAATACAGTATATTAGTTTTTAAGCTAAACGTTGAAACAAATCCAAAGTCATCGAATGTTTACGACAGTCTTGGAGAAGCTTATTTGAGAAAAGGGGATAAAGAAAATGCAATAATTAATTATACAAAGTCGTTACAACTTGATCCTGACAACAAGAATGCCGAGGAAATATTAAAAACTTTTAAATAGATATATACTTATTATTAATTTACATCAAACGATGAAAACAATAGGTCTAATAGGAGGTACAGGGTGGCTTTCAACCATAGAGTATTACCGTATAATAAACGAAGAAATAAATAAAAGGCTGGGAGGATATAATTTTGCAAGATGTATTTTATATTCCCTCAATCACGGAGACATAATCGAATTCAATAAAACAAATGATACAGAAGGGGTATATTCTTTATTATTAAATGCTTCTAACAAATTAACCGGAGCCGGCACAGATTGTGTATTACTCTGTGCAAACACCACTCACATATTTGCGGACAGACTGCAGACTGAGATTTCCGTACCGTTAATTCATATAGGTGATGCTACTTCGAAGGAAATTAAAAACCG
>JBHELA010000110.1:0-5467 GCA_041859005.1 Ignavibacteria bacterium | reverse complement strand
GCTCTTATCAATAAATTAAATCTTTTCTTAGTGCTACAATCCATAAAAATGTTGTAATAAAAACAAACTTATTACTAAATAAAAACATTTTAGTTTTCTTTGTTTATTAATCAATTTGTAACTTTTCCGTGCTCTCTTTGTCGAAGATTCGCCGCGGAGAACGACCTTTGCTTTCGAGTCGAAGATCCGCTGCGGCGGACGAGCTTTGCGTTAAAAATCTTTTGTTCAACTATAATCTATTAGTTTTTCTCTGCGTTCTCTGCGTCCTATGCGATCCCTGCGGTAAAATCTGTTTCAATGTTCTTATTTGTTTGTCGAAGATTCGCCGCGGAGAATAGCCTTAGGCTACGCAGTGATCTTAGTGTGCGTTCATTGTCAAAGATCCGCCATCAAGTTGGGAGGACATCCGCTGTGGCGGACCTTAGTGGAGAAAAATCTCTTTGTACATTCTTGTTCTTCTCTGTTTTCTTTCCCCCGAACAATCCATCCAGTATCTCATTAGCTAACTCAAACTTCGTCATCTTTTCCAGCTCTTTCACTCCTGCTTTATCAATCAGCGTCGCCACATTCGTATCCGTGCCAAATCCCGCACCCTCAACATTCGGATTGTTCAGCACTATCATATCAAGATTCTTATTCTTCAACTTCATATTCGCATTCTCTATACCGTTATCGGTTTCCAAAGCAAACCCCACAAGCTTAAAACCTTTTTTATTCTTCCCCAAATATCCGAGTATGTCTGTCGTTTTCACAAGCTCAAGATTGTATTCTTTCCCTGTTTCTTCCTTCTTAATCTTATTCTCTCTCACTGACTTTGGTTTAAAATCACTGACTGCCGCGGACATTATAGCAGCATTTATTGCTTTCATATTTTTCTTCACCGCATCAAGCATCTCATCTCCTGTTTCCACATCAATCCTTGTAACACCTTTCCTGTGCTGCAATGACGAAGGTCCTGTAATCAATACAACTTCCGCTCCTCTCAAATATGCAGCTCTCGCAATTTCAAAACCCATCTTTCCGGATGAGTAATTTGACAAATACCTTACTGCATCAATCGGCTGACGTGTCGGTCCCGCAGTAACAAGTATTTTCTTTCCTTTTAAATCCTTTTCATAAAATTGCTCTTCAACAAACTCAAATATCTCCTCTGGTTCCGGCATCTTGCCGATTCCGTATATCCCGCTCGCAAGCTCGCCGGTAACAGGTTCAAGTAATTTGTAACCGTCTTTCTTGAGTGAATTAATATTTCTTTGAGTTGCTTTGTTATTGTACATATCCTCGTCCATCGTAGGTACTACGACAACGGGACACCTTGCAGCAAGTATAGAGGAAAGTAAAAAATTATCTGAGATTCCTGCATTTATCTTTGCCATTGTGTTTGCTGTTGCGGGTGCAAGCAAAAATATGTCCGCCCAGATTCCGTTCGTGATATGCCATGTGCCGGCATTAACGGTCTCTGCCTTAGACATATCCCCTTCCGGAAACATGTTTATTATAACAGGATTTCTTGATAAAACAGAAAGTGTTAAAGGTGAAACAAAATTTATTGCCGAAGGTGTCATTATAACCCGTACTTCTGCACCTGCTTTTACAAAGAGCCGCACCAGATTGCATATCTTGTATGCAGCTATTCCTGCACTAATGCCGACAATTATTTTCTTTCCCTTTAACACTTTTCAAATTAAAATCTTTTATTTAAGACCTTTGTACCTGAAGCTTAATTTGTTGTCTGATAATTCATCTATTGCCTGAATCGTTGGTTTAATCCTCTTTTCAAACTCAAGCGATAAATTAAGCTTGTCCTGATTCGTTCCTGAGTCTTCGTCTGTTTCCTTCATCAGCACCGGCTCAAGTCTCTGGCTTGTCTCTATTCTTGTTTCGTCATTAATCTGTCTCGCCCTTTTCGAAGCTATAACTGTTGCTTCGTAAATGTTCTCGGCACTTTGTTCGAATTTGTCTAAATCAACTGTTGTGATTGCCATTTTTTAATCCTTTATATTTATTAATAATATTTTTTGCTTCTTCAACTGCAGTACTGAGTTCGAAATTATTCAGGACTACATCAAACTTGTCTTTCAATGTCATTTCAAAATCTATTCTTGCAATTCGTTTCTTAAGGAATTCATCGCTCTCAGTACCACGGTTTATAAGTCTTTCGATTATTGTATCTTTATCGGGAGGATTTACGAATATTAACAGCGCCTTATCCTTATAAATTCTCTTAATCGAAAGAGCTCCCTTCACATCCATATCAAAAACCATCGACTTCCCTGCTTCAATGCATTTGTCAACCTCGCTCTTCAGCGTTCCGTAATAATTGTTGTCGTATATCAGTTCATATTCAACAAATTCATCATTCTCAATCTTAGCCTCGAACTCTTCTTTCTTAATAAAGAAATAATCCTTCTTATCGGTTTCGTTTTCCCTTTTCATTCTTGTTGTTGCCGATATTGAAAACATCAGCCCGGGAAATTCTTTCAATACTTCTTTTACAATTGTTGTCTTGCCGCTGCCCGACGGTGCTGAGAATACATAAAGCATGGTTACTCTACATTTTGTATTTGTTCGCGTATCTTCTCAAGCTCTTCTTTAAGCATCGTTACTTTCTGCGAAATCAATGCGTCCGATGCTTTCGAAGCGATTGTGTTTATTTCTCTGTTCATTTCCTGCAGAAGAAAATTTAGCCTTCTGCCCGCATTCTCTTTCGAATTTACGCTTTCCCTGAAGAACTCAAGATGACTGTCAAGCCTTACGCATTCTTCCGTAATATCCATTCTTTCCGTGAGCAAAGCAAGTTCAAACTCCAGTCGTTTTTCGTCAATTACGTTTCTGTCATTCAGATAATAATGCAGCTTTTCGTTAAATACTCTCTTTTCTTCTGCTATCCTTTCTTTTCCCAGTCCTGCAATTATCTTGGATTCTCTGTCTATAACGTTAATCCTTTCGATAATATCCTTCTCTAAAAATGCACCTTCCTTGTTTTTCATCATGTAAAGGTCAGCAACGGCTTTCCCGATAAGCTCTGTTACAAATTTGAACTCATCCTCATCAACTGCATTGTCATTTTCTCGAAGATAATAATCTGATAGCGAAAGTATGTGCTCAAGCTTTATCTTTTCCTTAGAACCGGATTTCTTCTTTATCGTTTTTAAAATTGCAATCTGTGCCTTAAGGTTTTCTTCATCCAGCATAACATCTGAAACACCTTTGCTTTCCTGTGCATCAACCCCTATCAATATGCTTACTTTACCGCGGGATATTTTTTGTTTAACTATTTCGCGGATTTCATACTCCTTAGTGTAGATATGTTTCGGACATTTCAGCATCACCTCCATGTATCGGCTGTTTACAGTTCTAACCTCCACAGTGTATCTCAGCCCGTTTCTTAACTCTTCGGCTTTGCCGTATCCTGTCATACTTATCATCATGTAAGTCTATTTTACGTAATTTTTAATTAATTCTTTCTTAAGATAATTGAATGCCTCATCGACGCTGTTTACAAACTTGAATAAATTCAAATCTCCCGGTGATATCATTCGTGTCCTCGCCATCTCTTCAAAATTAATAATTTTTCTCCAGAACTCTTCTCCGTATATTACTATAGTCATTTTCTTGTTCAGCTTCATCGTTTGTACAAGCGTTAATACTTCCATCAGTTCATCAAGCGTGCCGTATCCTCCGGGCATTATCACAAGCGCCTTTGCCAGATAAGCAAACCAGAATTTTCTCATAAAAAAGTAATGAAACTCAAAGTTAAGATGTCTGTCTATGTATGGATTTGGATATTGTTCAAAAGGCAGCGATATATTAAAACCGATTGACAGTCCTTTCGCTCTTTTTGCGCCCCTGTTTGCAGCTTCCATAATCCCCGGACCGCCTCCTGAAGTTACAACAAATTTATTCCCTTTTCCCAGACCTTTTGACCATTTTGTCATTCTGTATGCAAGCTCTTCCGTTTCAGTGTAGTACTTCGACATTTCATACTCAACTTCAGCTTTATTTATCTCGTTAAGAATTTTCTTGCTTGGTTTTTTTAATGCTGCAAGCTTTGCTTTAGTTTCTCTTAGATTTTTTCTGGCTGTATCTTCAGGTAATGTCCTTGCTGAACCAAAAAATACGACAGTGTCTTTTATGTCACTTGCTTTTAATCTTGAATAAGGCTCAAGATATTCTGATAACAGCCGGACAGTCCTGCCTGAGGGCGAATTCAAGAAATCATGATTCTTATAAGCTTTTGGTGATTTTCTAACATGTTTAGTCATTATAAACTTTTTCCTCCGTCAACCACAAATATATTTCCGGTTGTCCATTTATTTTTTACTACTAAATATTCTATCATTGAATTTATATCTTCTGCTTTCCCGAATCTCTTCATCGGATACATCGCTTCTTCTGATTTAATAACCGTCGTATTTTCATCTCCTTCTATCCATATCGTTCCCGGTGCTATTGAATTAACGAGTATCTGAGGAGCAAGTCTTTTCGCCATTAGTTTTGTTAATTTTATAAGCCCTGCCTTCGCAACCGAATATGGAATCACCGTCTTCCAGTTCTCAATACCCCCGAGCGAGGATATGTTTATAATACTGCACGGGTTGTCTTCATTCTTCATCATCATTTTGGCCGCTTCCTGTGTACAGAAAAAAGCGTTCTTTAGGTTCATGCTTATAAAACTATCAAAATCCTCTTCTGTAATCTCCATAAAATCTTTCCTCTCAAATATTGCTGCATTATTCACAAGAACATCAAGCCTGCCGTACTTCTCCTCTGTCTCGGCAAACAATCCCTTTATATCTTCAACTTTTCTCAGGTCAGCTTTCACGCAAATCACTTCCGAACCTTTTTCTTTTACATCATTTAAAGTTTTCTCGGCTTCTTCATCACGCGAATTAAAATAACTTAGTACTAAATTAAAATCCAGTTCTGCAAGCCCTAAAGCAATTTCTCTGCCCAATCGCCTAACCGAACCCGTAACAATAGCAACTTTTTTCTTATTTTTCATATACCGGTGCCCTTGGGATGACTCGAACATCCGACACGCAGTTTAGGAAACTGCTGCTCTATCCACCTGAGCTACAAGGGCTAACTTTAAATGTACGAAATTTCATAACCTTTTTCGAGTGAAAAATCACTAAATTTTATCTAAATCCAATTTTTCTCTTCAATTACCATTGCTTTCTAAAACTACCAAAATCCATTTGTTCTCAATTGAAGAATTCTTCTTCCAGCTTTTCATTAAACCTTAAAATCTTTCATTTTCCAGATATTACTATTTTCTTCCCCAAAAGTCATTTTTTTCTGTATGCCTGCGATATGCTTGCGATATTATATTACACCAAAAACACGCCAAATTTACATCTCTTTTGCCTATTTTAAAGTTATAAATACATAAAATATCAAGCAATTAAAAAAGGGGTGCACATTTCTGTACACCCCCTTTAATAAAAAACTGCTATTTATACCG
>JBHELA010000465.1:0-2981 GCA_041859005.1 Ignavibacteria bacterium | reverse complement strand
GATACTTCGCCTGCTTTTACATTCATATTAAAATATATCTCCTGTTAAAATTCGTTTATATTTTTATTTCAGTGATTTTCTCATCATTTCAAGTTGTCTCTTCACACTTCCATCAATAATAGAATCTCCAATGTTAATCGTGAATCCCCCGATTAGTGCAGGGTCTACTTCAAAGGATGGTATTGAATTCTTTTTAGTAATCGAATCAATTTCTTTCTTTAATTTTATTTTCTCATCTTCTGTTAGTTCGAGAGCAGTTGTATAAACAGGTTTAATAATACCTTCCTTTGAATCCTTCATTTGTAGAAAATCTTCGAGGATTAACTTCAGGTATGATTCTCTGCGGTTCTTTATCACAAGCAAAATGAGGTTTAAAGTAAGGTCTTTGACCTTATCTTTAAAAAGAGTATTAACGATGCTTATCTTCTTGAACTTGCTTATAACAGGGCTATCTAGCACAATATTCAGTTCCCTGCTTTCAGCTATTAAAGAAAGAAGACCTGCGCATTCTGCTGCTACGTCGTTAAGGATATTAGCTGAAGAAGCTGCCTCATGCAAAGAATTTGAATAACTGGTAGTTAATTTATTTGCCATAACTCCCTGCTTCAGTTCTTTGGTATTTTAGACATAAAGTCATTAATAAGGTCCATCTGTTTTTCCCTGTCAAGATTCTTAGAGAGAATTTTTTCAGCAGCTTTGAATGCGATATCGGTTATATCCCCTCTCATTTCTTCGAGTGCCGAAACTTTCATTGCTTCTATCTGCTGTTTTGCCTTCTCAATATTCTTGTTGGACTCTTCGTTTGCCTTGCTGACAATCTCATCCTTCATCTTTACAGCAATATCTTTTGCATCGCTGATAATCCTGGAAGCATGTGCATTTGCTTCTGCGATTACCTTCCTGTTCTGCTCGATAAGCTCTGCAGATTCTTTATTTTGCCTTTCAGCATTTTCAAGTGCTTCCTTTATCATCTGCTCACGGTTGTTGAGAGCAGTGATAATTGGTCCCCATGCAAATTTCTTTAGCAAGAAAAGAAATAACACAAAGATGACAATAGTCCAGATTATAAGACCCGGATTAACGGAAAGCAATGACGGTTTATCGCCACTCAAGAAAATACCAAATAACAAATTATTTAAAATAATTAGCGTCATTTTAAAGTTTAGTATTTAAAATAAGAGAGATTAGCTCTTAATTGCCAAAAGAATACAGATAACCAGACCGAAAAGTGCAACACCTTCGATAAGAGCAGCTGCGATAATCATTGAAGTTCTGATATCACCAAGTGCTTCCGGGTTTCTACCGCTGGCTTCCATAGCCGCGCTGGCGATCTTTCCAATACCAAGACCTGCTCCGATTACGACTAAACCGGCTCCGATACCTGCTGCAAGAAATGCTAAATCCATGAAATTTACTCCTTTAAATTATTTTAGTTTATATAAAAATTATCAATGTTCCTGATGCATTGCCATATTAATAAATATGACGGAGAGCATCGTAAAAATATATGCCTGCAGCAAAGCTACAAACAATTCCAAGAAATATATGAACAGAGTAAACGGCACTGCTATTGCAACACCAGCCCAGTTCATTATAAAAATCAAACCTATAAGTGACAGTATAATAATAGAACCCGCAACTATATTAGCAAACAACCTCATCAAGAGTGCAAAAGGTTTCGTAAATAAACCGATGAACTCAACAACAATCATAATAGGCAATACAAATGCCGGAATACCATGCGGTACAAGCCCTTTGAAGTAACCGAGAACGCCATTCTTCTTCATACCATTTATCTGTATCATACCGAATGTAACGAGAGCAAGCCCAGTAGTAACGCTAAGGTTTTTAGTCGGTTGAGCCATAAAAGGAACCAGACCGAGAAGGTTTGCAAACAGAATAAAGAAGAATAATGTAAGAAAGAAAGGAAGCATTTTAAGACCTTCTTTTCCCATATTTGGCAATACTACTTCATCGCGCAAGAAAGTTACTATGACTTCAACAAAATTACCAACACCTTTAGGTGCTTTATTCTTTGAGTTTACAGAAGCAGCACGTTTAAGGACAAGAAATAAAATCGTTGATGAGAGGAACATCATGAACAAGGTTTTTGTAATAGAGAAATCCAGCGTTATGCCTCCGATTGTAACCGGCGGGAACTGCGGGAGTTTTAGTTTTCCGAGGAAATAGAAATCCACATAATCGTGGTCAACGACTTTCTCAACTATATCGAGCTTGCCCTCATCATCTTTATCATGGGAAGGATCGCTTGCATACAATTGACCAAGCCCAATAACAGTAAAAACAACAAGGAATAAACTGATTTGTAAAACCTTTTTAATATTCAAACTCTCTTTCTTGCGTTAATTCTTTTAATCAATAAAATTGTTTCTATAATAAGAAATGTAAAATAGTAACAAAACAGTGCAAATATAAATGATTTTTTATTAAAATTAAATAACAATAACCCTAATAATATCATAATAAGTACTACAAACAATCTTGCCGTCATACTGCCGAGACTTGCAACCATGAACTGTTTAGAATTCTTGCTTTCGATTGAGCGCAGTATGATGCGGAATCCGATAACGGAGTTCAGTCCATTTATCACCGCTGCGGCGAGAACTGATTTGAACTCTATGCTTCCGCCTGAACTCTGCCAGAAATAAGCAGCGATGACAGATATAACAGAGATTAATATAACAAATATTGTATAATTCCTGAAGTAATTATCCTTTTTGTCCATCTTTAATCTTTTGTTTCTTTTCTTCGTCCAGTTCCTTCAGGACAGCAAAAATCTTATAAAAGACACCGACAAAGCCCAGAAAAACAAAAACAAGCGTAAATATGAATTTAGTTTCAAAGTATTTATCGAGCCAGAGACCTGCAAAGAGGAAGACGATAATTGTTACAGAAAGCTGAATACCCAAACCCGAATATTTAAAGAAATTAGAGTCAGTTTTAATAACCGGTTTGAATAA
>JBHELA010000407.1:0-2875 GCA_041859005.1 Ignavibacteria bacterium | reverse complement strand
ATAAATACACAGGAAATAAATGGACAGGTCCATTCAATTTATTCAATAGTTATATAGCTCCTGGGTTATCTATTACGGGAGATACAATGTATTTTCAGAATAACAGCATTCCATATCAAACGCTTATATCGGTTAGAAATGGTACGAGCTGGAGTAACCCGCAAAGAATCCTGTATAACCTTAATTCAGCGCATTACTTTCAGGAAACGAATAGTGGAAAATATTATTTCTCATCAGTTCCCGGTTCAGGAATAGGTGGTTCGGACTGGTGCAGATTATTTATAAATGGTACCGATACAACTGCTGTGAGTTTAGGTTTACCGTTAAACTCCGGAACCGAAGATTTGGACCTTTTCGTCTCAAAGGATGAATCTTATATGATAATAGTTAAATATATAGGATATATAACTAAATTATACATAAGCTATCATAAAAGTAATGGGGACTGGACGAACCCTAAAAATTTAGGTTCGGAGATAAACTTTGGACTTGGAGCGTGGGGTCCTTATGTTTCTTCTGATAATAAATATTTATTTTACACGGCAGGGACTAATCCGAATTATTCCGATACTTATATTTATTGGGTACGTGTAGACGCTTTGTTTGACAGTTTAAAGCACACAAATTACACTCCATATCTGAAAAATCAAATACCGAACCGAACAGATACTGTGGGACATCAAATCAATTTCACTATTCCTGAAAATACTTTCGTTGATGACGACGGGAATAATACATTGACGTATTCAGCATCTCTGAACAGCGGTGGAGCATTACCTTCGTGGCTGAGTTTTAACCCTGTTACACGGACATTCTCCGGTACACCAACTTCAGCCGGAACAATAGGGTTAAGAGTAACTGCTACCGACACTGCAAGTGCTAATACTTCCTGTGCTTTTACTATTATTGTTATTGATCATACCGGCATACATGAATCGAACGGGCAAATAATAAATGAATACAAATTGTATCAGAATTATCCTAATCCGTTTAATCCGAGTACAGTTATCAGTTATAATGTACCCGTAAATAGTTTCGTAAGAATAAAAGTGTATAATTTATTAGGAAAAGAAATAACAACGATGATAAATTCATTCCAAAAAAGGGGAGTCTATGATGTCTTGTTAAATACTGATAATTTAAATTTATCGTCGGGTGTATATTTTTGCACATTAACTGCAAACGAAATAAGCTCAAACAAAGTATTCAAAGAAACAAAAGTTATGAACTTTATTAAATAATTTGCAAATAATAATCATGAAAACAATAATCATGAAAACAATAATCATTTCAATATTATATTGGTTTTCTCTTAACGCATGTTTTGCACAACAAATTCCTGTGGATAGTTTATATCTGGGGCATACTCTGCCCGGGAATACACCAAAGGTATTTCAATTAACTATAAGCGGGGAGACACGGCCAATAGAAAGATTGACGATTTCATCAGATAACAAAGAAATTTATTACAGCGAAATTGACGGATATCCTCCGAATGTTCAAAGAATAAAATGTTATAAATATTTAATCGATAAATGGCAGGGTCCTTATCTGGTTTTTGACGGATATATGGCACCTGCTTTATCGATTAATGACAGTATTATGTACATGCAAAAGAATTTGAACGGAACTGCTGCAACTGCTTGTACTTTTTACTCGAGAAGAAACAGTGCGGGCTGGAGTAACCCGGTCAGACTGTTATCAACGGATCTGGCAACGCATTATTTCCGGGAAACAAATCTAAAAAATTACTATTTATCCACGACTTTTCCGGGAACTTCATTAAGGGATATTAGTATTCTGAAGATTAATGGCACAGATACAATTGTGAAGAATCTTGGACTACCAATAAGTACGAATGCAAATGAAGGTGACTTTTTTGTAGCAAGAGATGAGTCATACATTATTCACGCCAGGACTACTCCTCCATTGGCAGGTGACTTATACATCAGCTATAAAAAAGAAGATGGCAGCTGGACAAATTCAAAATCACTAGGGTCGGAGATTAATATGCCGCACCCATCGTGGGAATATGGTCCGTTTGTTACACAGGACAATAAATACATGTTCTTTTCCCGCGGTGGAACGACAATGCCTACGTATTCCACTTATTGGGTTAAAATTGATAATATTGTAGACAGTTTACGGCACACTAATTTTATCCCTTATCTGAAATATCAAATACCAAACCGTACAGACAGTGTGGGAGTGCAGTTTGCTTTTACAGCTCCAGATTCCACGTTCGTGGATGACGATGGTAATAACACGTTAATTTATTCTGCAACGTTAAGCAACGGCAGTCCATTGCCTTCGTGGTTAAGTTTTAATCCGGTTACGAGAACCTTTACGGGCAATCCAACTACAATTGGTACATCAATTATCAAATTAACTGTAACGGATACTGATTCGGCAAAAGCCTGGTGTACATTCAGCATTGATGTAGCGCAGCATACTGACATAGATCCGACAGGTGAGCAAATAATAAAAGAATACAAATTGTATCAAAATTATCCGAATCCGTTTAATCCAAGTACGGTGATATGCTATGCTTTACCTGGCAATAGTTTTGTAAGTTTAAAAATCTATAATATACTCGGAAAAGAAATAGCAACGATGGTAAATTCATTTCAAAAAAGGGGAGTGTATGATGTTACGTTAAACACGGACAATTTAAACTTGTCATCGAATATATATCTGTATTCACTAATCGCGAATGAGCTAAACACAAACAAAGTTTTCAAAGAAACTAAAGTAATGAACTACATTAAATAATTTGCGAATAATAATTGTAGAAACAATCATTCTATTTATTCCGTATGTAAAGATGTAATCTACCAGACATAGAACCGTATTATTAAATTTACTAATAAAACAA
>JBHELA010000323.1:0-6090 GCA_041859005.1 Ignavibacteria bacterium | reverse complement strand
CTTCATTTTCCATCCCTTCAATAGTTAATATCTCACAGTTCTCTATATCTTTAACCATTGAATGGCATATACGCATTGTCTTATTATTAATAAGCACTGCACAGGCGCCGCATGATCTCATTTCGCACCCGTTCTTTACACCTGTCAGATTAAGATGTTCTCTTAAATACTCTGTAAGTTTTAATTCCTTTAGCTCATCGGGAATATAATGCGCTTTTTTGTTTATGGTCGTCTGCATATTATCTCCTCCTCTTCTATTTTAACTTTAATAGGAAGTTTAAAATACCTATGACCGGTTGCATTATAGATTGCATTTGCGAGTGCAGGAGCCATTAGTTCATTCGTCGGTTCACCGATTCCTTTTGCGCCTGAAGGAGAATTAGGGTCGGGGTTCTCAATAAGTATTGCCTTCATTTCAGGCATATCTGTTGAACGAGGAAGTCTGTAAGAGTTGAAATTATCGTTAATTATTTTGCCGTCTTTCATTTTAACTTCTTCAAAAATTCCGTATCCGATTCCCATAGCTATTCCGCCGTAAAACTGTCCGAGCGTCATTTCAACATTAGCAGCCTTGCCGCAATCATGAGCAGCTATAGCATTCAGAAGTTTGAGTTTACCCGTCTTCTTGTTAATGGATATTTCAATTGCCTGACAACCGTATGTCCATGAAAAATACGCATCACCCTGTCCGTTATGTTCATTCCATGAAACAACCGGCGGTCTGTAGATACCCAAAACATGAGGGTATTCACGTGATGCAAACATTTCTTTAATAACTTCATCGAATAACTTCTTACCCTTTTCAAAAGATACAACATTATCTTTTATATTAATTTGTTCAGGCGAGCATTTATACTTTTTAGATAAGAACTCCGATATTTTTGATTTTAAATCTTCAACTGCACGTACAACTGCTCCGCCGCCAAGCACTGTGCCGCGTGATGCAACAGTAGTTCCGCCGTCGGGAATAGTTGAAGTAGAAGGTCTTCTGTAAATAATTTTATCAAGACTGACACCAAGTTCTCTGGCAAGTATCAGGCACATTGCACTTTCAGAACCCTGTCCGTTTTCATGAATACCTGTTTCAAGCAGAATCGAGCCATCAGGCTGAACATTAATGATTGCGGAGTTGAAGTCAACACCCTCAGCACCAAGACTCATACCCCTGTAACTCATTGCGAGACCCACGCCGTAAAGTTCATCGCTATCAGAATTACCATAAGAACATTTCTTAAGTCTGCTCTCTACATCAAATTCTTTTAATACTGTATCAAGAGTTTCTTCCATTGCGACTTTGTGGTTATCAAGCTTCTGACCCGTGATAGTTGTACTACCCTGCCTTACCATGTTCTTCTTTCTAATATCAATCACTGAGAGATTGCATTTTCGTGCAGCTATTTCTATCATTGATTCAACAACATAGTTCATTTGAGGTGAGCCGAAGCCCCTCATTGCGCCAGTGAAGACATTGTTAGTATAGACTCCGTACGTATCGCAATGAACATTTTCTACCTGATAAGGTCCGCAGCATTGCACGGTAGAACGCCACGTAACCCATGGTGTAACTGAACAATATGCACCGCCGTCAGCAATAATCTTACACTTAACAGCTTTAATGATTCCGTCATTTGTCAACCCCATTTTATAATAGACTTTATACGGATGGCGTTTATAGCTTTCTCTGAATGACCACTCTCTTGAGTAAGAACACTTAACAGGTTTGCCTGTAACCATTGCTGCAAGAGCGGTTCTGGCACAAACGATTGCAGCTGTATCATCCTTGCCGCCAAACCCACCACCCATCGGTGTACCGATTACTTCAATCTCTGCGAGACTGCAGCCAAGTGTCGAAGCAACAAAACGTCTTGTGCTGAAAGGATGCTGCATACTTCCGTATACTTCTATTACACCGTCATAGCGTGGATTGCACACTGCTACTTCGGGTTCCATGTAAGAATGCTCAATGAACTGAGTATGGAATGTTTCGTCAAGTATTATATCGCAATCTTTAAAAGCTTCATCAGCATTGCCTCTTCTTACTACATGTTCATTGATAATGTTTGAGCCATGCTCTTCGTGAATGAAAGAAGTCTTGGGATCCATTGCAACTTCAACATCAAGTATGGGAACTAACTCTTCGACATCAACTTTAACAAGAGCAGATGCTTTAATTGCATTTGCACGTGTATCAGCTACAACAAGGGCAACAACATCACCGTTAAAATATATTTTATCTTTTGCAAAAATCTGGTAATCTTTTATTATCTGACCGAAAGTAAGAGCACCTTTCATATCTTTCCAGGTTAGTACTTTTACGACACCTTCAGACTTTTCAGCTATGGATGTATCAATACTCTTAATAACTGCATGAACGCTATCTGTATAAACAGGTACGGCATGCAGCATAAACGGAAACTTAATATCGTCCGTGTACTTTGCGCGTCCGGTTACCTTAGCATAAGCATCATTCCGCCACGATTTTGGGTTTTCCTTTTTCATATAATATATATCTGTTATTTAAAATAATTTAATGCGGAATCAATATCTTTAAGTCCGCTTCCTGTTATCAATAATACTATCTGTTCCTTTTTATCAAATTTATCCTTTGATTTTATTAATGCTGCCAGAACAGTTGAACATGAAGGCTCGGCGAAGATACCAGTTGTCATAGCAAATTCTCTTTGTGCATTCATTATTTCATCATCAGTGACAGTTACGGAGAATCCTCCTGATTCTTTAACTGCTTTTGCTGCCATATATGCATTGCTGGGTGCAGATACTGAAATTGAATCAGCAACAGTTTTCGGATTTGCAGCATTCCTGTATTTACCTGTCTGAATAAAATTATGTATAGCATCTGAGCTTTCTGCCTGAACACATACTAACCTTGGGAGTTTGTTAATAATCCCGGCTTCTTTTAAATCATAAAATTCTTTGTATATTCCTGATATTATAACTCCGTCACCGACAGGTACTAATATTGCATCCGGTGATTTGAATCCGTTCTGAATAAATATTTCAAGTCCTGCTGATTTCTTTCCTTCGATAGTTAAAGGATGGTATGCAGTGTTCCTGTTTAACCCTTTATTCTTTTCTGTGTATTCGAGCGATAGTTTAAATGCATCATCATAAGTACCGTTTACTTTTCTTACATCAGCACCGTAAATAAACATCTGAAGCAGTTTAGCTTTTGGGGCTGATTCAGGAACAAAGATAATAGCTTTCTTTCCTGCTGAAGCACATACTGCTGCAAGAGAACTTGCAGCATTGCCTGTTGAAGCTGTGACGATAGTGTCTTCATTTATTCTATTAGCTTCTGCTACAACAAGGAATGAAGCCCTGTCTTTAAAAGAACCGCTGGGATTCAGTGAATCGTTCTTTATCCATATATTATCAAAGCCTGTCTGTTTGTTCAGGTTGGAGAATTTTAAAAATGGAGTATTCCCGCATTTATATTCGGGGAAATACTTTTCTTCAACAGCAGAGAAAAGATTCATATCCGGATTATCCTTCGTGAACTTCTTCCCAATAGAATCATAATCAAACTTAGCAAGAAGAACACCTTTCAATGGTTCTCCGGGCTTATAATCAGCAGAACAGGCTGGACAAAGATATTTTACTTCGTCTCTATTATAAGTTTTGCCGCAGTTTGAACATTCGTAATGCATATTATGGATTATTCATTTTATAAACGAGTCCTGCGTAGACAGCAGCGCATTCGCTAAGGTGCTCTACAGGTGAATTTTCATTAGGCATGTGTGCAAGCACTTCATTACCGGGACCTAAGCCTATGCAAGGGATTCCATGCATACCGGCTATTGCTACGCCGTTAGTACTGAATGTCCACTTATCGACTTTAGGTTCTCGATTAAGAATATTCTTGTAAGCAAAGACTGCATCCTTTAGATACACAGAGTCTTCGGGAATCTTCCAGGTTGGAAAATATTTCTCTGTCGGATAAATCAGCTCTGTGAAAGCCTTTTCCTCATACATAAGAACTTCAACTTCTGCATCAGGATAGCCCGCGAGTTTTGCGGCTTCTTTTACTTCCGCAACTGCAGATTCCTTAGTCTCGCCGTATGTGAGGCGTCTGTCAAGCTGAATGCTTGCTGCGTCAGGAACTGCACATTGCGAGGGAGAATTAAAGAACACCTGCGTAACACAGACAGAACCCTTGCCAAGGAATTCATCAGACGCAAGTTTTTCGTTAAGCTTTTCTATTTCGAGAGCTATGCGTGAGATTTTATAGATTGCATTATCGCCCCGCTCGGGAGCAGAGCCGTGACATGAAAAACCTTTTACTTTAATCATGATTTCCATTCTGCCGCGATGACCGCGGTAAATGTTCATGTTGGTTGGTTCTGTGATTACAACCATTTCAGGTTTTATCTTATCTTCGTTGATAATGTACTGCCAGCAAAGACCGTCGCAGTCTTCTTCCATAACGGTGCCAGTGAAATAAATTGTGTAATCTTTATTCAGTCCGAGTTCTTTTATGAGTTTGCCTGCATATACCATTGAAGCCATCCCGCCTTTCTGGTCAACAGAGCCGCGTCCCCATACTTTTCCGTCTTCTATCTTTGGAGTGAACGGGTCGAAGTTCCAGAGCGATATCTCGCCGGGATAAACAGTATCTATATGAGCATCGAATGCAATAACTTTCTTTCCACTCCCGATTCTTCCTATAACGTTTCCAAGTCCGTCGATTGTGACTTCATCGAATCCCTCCTTAAGCATCTTTGCTTTGATGAGTTCGATAACATCTTTCTCTTTACCTGAAAAAGAAGGAGTTCTAATCAGGTCGCAGAGAAATTCCGCCGTATCTTTTTCGAGTTCTTTTGCTCTTTTATAAATCTTGTCGTACATTATTTAAAACCTTTCCCAAAGTTTGACTGTAAGTTCTTTTGATTTTGCTGATGCTTCTTCTTCGTTCACATCAATCTTTAATATTTTGTTTTCCATTAATACTTTTCCGTTTGCGATAGTTGTATCTACAATAGACTGAGATAAACCGAATATGATGTGCCCAAGATAAGTGCTCTCATCAAGCGGTGTAGGCGGATAATAATCTATGAGTACAATATCCGCAGCGGCATTTTCTTCTATAGTACCAAGCGGTATATTCCAGTATCTTGCAGCAATTTTTCTGTTGTTATTCAAAAGAGTGTTTGCAACTTCCATAAACCCGCATGTAGGATTTGAATTTCTAATATGCTGAGCCCAGAGTGCAACACGAAGCTCTTCGGGCATTTTCACTGTCATAGCGTCTGTACCGAGCCCCACAAGGATACCCTTTTCCTTCATCTTTATTATATCTGCGATACCGACTGCATTGTTCAGATTAGACTGCGGATTATGAACTACTGCTGTGCCATTCTTTGCGAGTATATCCATTTCATTTTCGTTGATATGAACGCAGTGAATTGCAAGACTTTTATTTCCAAGTATTTTAAATTTATCGAGACGCTCGACAACACGCATTCCAAAGTTCTTTACGTTGAACTCTTCATCGGATTCTGCTTCGGCAACATGTACGTGAAAGCCTGTGTTTAGGTCGTTTCCAAGCTTCGATGCTTTCTCGAGCGTCTTATCGCTGAGAGTAAATGCTGCATGAAGTCCGAACATTCCTTTAAGCTGTTCATTATTATTCTTCTGACACTGTTTGATAAATTCAGTGTTTTCTTCGAGACCTTCTTCAGCAATCTTATCTCCGTCGCGGTCTGACACTTCATAACAAAGCGAAGCACGAAGACCTGTTTCCTTTACAGCTTTGGCAATCAGATTAAGTGAACCTTTTGCAGAAAAAGGACTTGCATGATGGTCTATTAAAGTTGTAGTACCATGCTTGATTGCATTGATAGCCATTATCAAGGCGCTGTAGTAGTTAGTATCAGCATCAAGCTTTTTATCAAGCCGCCACCAGAGGTTCTGAAGAACTTCGTTGAAATTGTTTGAAGGACTTGCCTTGCCGAGTCCGCGGACAAGCGTACTGTAGAAATGCATGTGAGCATTGATGAAACCAGGCATTACGACTTTGCCGTGGGCATCGATTACCTTATCGTATTTGCCGGTAAAGTTCTTTGTCTCGTC
>JBHELA010000072.1:0-13582 GCA_041859005.1 Ignavibacteria bacterium | reverse complement strand
AAAATGTCACAATTTTCATCTGCGTTGTGATTATAAGTAGAGGAGGGTGTATGAAAAACCAATAATCTCATATTTCTACAATTCGTTTTGGTTGTGTATTTTTTCTTTTCCTAAAAACTATCAACTATCAACTGTTTTTTGTGCTTTGGTGACATGGCGGTAAAATGCTCTTTGAAATAATAATTTGTTTATCTCTGTGTGCTCTGTGATTTTTCTAAGAGGCCTCTGTGGTAAAATATTTCTAACCCTCATTTTTAGCAGTTTTTTACTTCGCTGTCTCTGGGCACTCTGCGGTTAAATATTATAACTTCTCTTTTTTGCTCAGCTGTCTCTGGGCACTCTGCGGTTAAATTTTTTTTATATTTTCTTGATTTTTCCCCCTATTCCCTATTGCCTATTCCCTATTCCCTAATTAGTCTCTCCTTGCGCTCTAATTAGGCTTAACTTTCGGTTGCAGCAGGCGCTTAATAAAAGCGGGGTTTGGGGTTAAGAATCTATCATCCCGTTATTTTATTTTTATGTATTTCGGTAAGATGTTTTTAACTTATACCATTCCATTAATAAAAGGCATTATTTGACTTCCAAATTGTAGAAATTATATATAAATTTCCGCCTTTAATTCAATTTATTTTTAGTGATTATTTGTATAAATTTCGCACATGAATAAATATCTACTCGATTACAATCTGAAGGTGCGTTTACCCATAATTGTATTTGTGGTTTTAGCTGTATTTGCAATTACTTACTACGCATCTTACGCCGAACGCAACAGTATCGGTTACACACCGGAGCAGCCGGTTAAATTCTCGCATAAATTACATGCGGGCAATATGCAGATAGACTGCAAATACTGCCATACAGCAGTCGATAAATCAAGGAATGCCAGCATTCCATCGGTTGATATTTGCATGAACTGCCATACACTCGCAAGAACAGACAAACCCGAAATTCAAAAGCTTTCAAGCTACTATGTTGACAATAAGCCGCTTGAATGGAACAGAATTCACAAGGTACCGCAATTTGTCTATTTTAATCACAGCTCGCATGTGAACAAGAAGATAGACTGTATAAACTGTCATGGTGATGTTGCAAAGATGGAAGTAGTCGGACAGACAAACTCATTTACCATGGGTGCCTGCCTGACCTGTCACAGACAGCCGGAGAAGATGATAAGCAATTACGAAGCGATAAAAGAGAACCTTAAAAAGGGACCCGAAAATTGTGCAGCGTGTCACCGTTAAAAAGAATTTAACTTTCCAAAGACAAAATATTATAATGAAAATTTTTGAAAGTCTTAAAGAGACAAAGATTGAAAGAAAGCAATTTATGTATGCAACAGGATTGATTGCATTAGGCGGTTTTCTGCTCGCGAAATTCCCTTTTCGGATTTTATCAAAACGCGCAGAAAATTTGTACACTTCAGATAAAAAGATTCAGGTAAGGGAAAATCCTGAGTCAGTGAAAAGAGTTAACGCCAACATTAATCAAGCTTAATGCAGAAAGTGAAAGGAGTTTAAACTTTGTCAGATAAAGATATTAATTACTGGAGAGGGTTTAAGGAATTAAACAGCGACCCTGAGTTTTTAAAGGCAAAAGAAGATGAGTTTGCAGAGGGAGTTTCTGAAAGTCCCGAGATATCGAAATCATCTTCTGTAAGCAGAAGGACTTTTCTTGCCCTTATGGCATCTTCTGCAGCTCTTGCTGCAACAGGCTGTTCCGACTACAGGGATAAGGGTGCGATAATTCCTTACAACAAAAAACCTGAAGATATAACTATCGGTATTCCAAATTTTTATGCATCAACATGTACGGCATGTCCGAATGCCTGCGGTATTTTAATTAAGACAAGAGAAGGCAGGCCGATAAAAATTGACGGCAATCCTGAACACCCCGTAAACAAAGGAAAGATTTGCGCAACGGGACAGGCAAGCATTATGAACCTGTACGAGCCTAACAGACTTAAAGAGCCGATGATAAAAAGCGGCAATACTTTCACGTCGTTGAACTGGATTGATGCAGATACAAAGATAATTGACGAACTTACAAAAACAGCTGCCGCAGGTAAAGAAATTGCTGTAGTATCACATACGGTAACATCACCAACAACAAAACTTTTATTCGAAGATTTTGCAAAGAAATATACAACAGCAAAGTTTTATTCATACGAACTTGTTAATAACCTTAACAAGCTTAACGCAGTAAAGAAGAGCTTCGGCAAAGACGGCATACCCGTTGTAAAATGGAACGAAGCAAAGATAATACTTTCACTTGAGAGTGATTTCCTCGGCAGGGAAGGCAATTTTGTTGAAGCGCAAAGGCTTTTCACTGAGAGCCGCGACGTAATGAAGAAAAAAGGCGAGTTCAATAAACTGTATGTCGTAGAGGGCGGGTTCAGCTTAACAGGTGCTAACTCGGATTACAGAATAAAACTCAGAACGGATGCTATTGAAGAGTTTGCGTATGCACTCATGAACTCAATGACAGATAATAATACAGCCCTCGATGAATTAATAAAGAAATACAACCTTAAGAAAGAAGCTATAACATCTCTCGTTCAGGATTTAAAGAAACATAAAACAGAATCTTTTGTAACAGCAGGACAAAACCTTCCCGAGTCAACACATATAGCGGTTAACAAGCTTAATGATATGCTTGGAACAACAGTCTTTGCTAAAGACAGTTTCAATGTACAGGTTTTGCCGCTGTCAGCAAAGGCAGACATAGATGCACTCGTAGGAAGAATGAATGCAGGAAGCGTTGGAGCGGTCATTCACTTTGATTCAAACCCTGTTTATCACTTCTCGCCCGACTATAAGTATGCAGAGGCGCTAAAGAAGGTTAATCTTGTAGTTACACTTTCGGAAGCGGCAAACGAAACAAGCGAACTTAGCAGCTATTCACTTGCAATACACCATAACTTTGAAGCATGGGGTGACCATAAAACAAGAACGGGTGTGATGAGTTTACAGCAGCCCGTGATTGCGCCTATTTACAAGACAAGACAGAAGGAAGCTATTCTTCTGAACTGGTTTGCTGAAAAACCCGATGCTTTCAACGAGGGACTTTACCTGAACTATTTAAAAACAAACTGCGAGAAAACAGTATATCCTTCTGCAAATTCAAAAGACAGTTTTAAAAACTTCTGGGTCAGTTCACTTCATGACGGAGTGATTACAACTAATGAAAATTTTGATGCCGCGTTAAGCTTTAAGCCTGAAGGTTTTGCAGCGGCTCCTGTTCTTAAAGCGTCGGCGAATTCTGTACTGATGCTTAACAGAAGCAATTATTTGCACGACGGAAGGTTTGCGAACAACGGATGGCTTCAGGAACTGCCGAACCCCGTTTCAAAAGTTGTGTGGGATAACTATGCGGCGGTATCGCCTGATTTTGCAGAGCAGCTTGGCGTGAAATCGAATGACATGGTAGAAATTTCAGCTGGAGGTAAAACATTAACGGCACCTGTGATGGTACAGCCGGGTATGGCAATCGGCGTTGTAGCAATCGACCTTGGTTACGGAAGAGTGAATGCGGGTCCGATTGGAAACGGTGTGGGTGTAAATACAATAAATCTTGTATCAAAAAATCCCAATGTTTCTGAGTGGCTTTATAATGATGTGAAAGTCAGCAAGGCATCGGGAACACACGAGATAGTTTCAACGCAGGAGCACTATCCGATAGACAACGAAAAATACAACGATATACATTTAAAGAGAGAAATAATACGCGAAGGCGTTTTCGAAGAATATCAGAAGAACCCGAAATTCTTAAAAGAAGAAATAGGCGAAGTCCATCTTTTCAACATTGTTCCGTCTTATGAGTTTAAGACGAACAAGTGGGCGATGTCAATTGACCTTAACAAATGCACGGGATGCAACTACTGCGTTGCAGCTTGTAACGTAGAAAACAATATTCCGGTGGTCGGCAAAGAACAGGTTGGCAAGAACAGAGAGATGATGTGGATGAGGATAGACAGGTACTACAGCGGACACTCAGACGACCCGACTGTTTCGTTCCAGCCTATGCTCTGCCAGCACTGCGACAACGCTCCCTGTGAGAATGTATGTCCTGTTGCTGCGACGAATCACAGTCCTGACGGTCTGAACCAGATGGCTTATAACAGGTGCGTAGGAACAAGGTACTGCTCAAACAACTGTCCTTATAAAGTCAGGCGTTTCAACTACTTCAATTTCAGGGACAACCTTGCAGATGCATATTACGAAAGCGATTCAATTGGACTTATGAATAATCCTGAAGTTACGGTGCGTTCACGCGGCGTTATGGAAAAGTGCACCTTCTGCGTACAGAGAATTATGGAGGAGAGACAGCATGCAACGGAGCAGGGGAGAAGCCTTAACGGCGACAACGTAATTACTGCGTGTCAGGAAGCCTGTCCTACGAGTGCAATTGTATTCGGAGATCTGACAAAGAAGGAATCTGATATTGTAAAATACAGGGAACATGAACTTGGTTATCACGTGCTCGAAGAAATAAATGTGAGACCAAACGTTACTTATATAGCTAAACTTAGAAATATAAAACCGGAGAAAAAAGCGTAGTGAGTACAATTGATTACACACAAGAGTTACCAGCTGTGGAGGGCAGCCCTTCTGCACAATCTATTGACGACGTAATATCCAAACCGCTTGATACCAAACCCGGAAAACTCTGGAAGGTTTTAATAACCATCACTTCGCTGATGCTTATTGCCGGATCGGGTGCTTTGGGTTGGACATTCTACAAGGGTATCGGTGTCTGGGGCAATAACAACCCCGTCGGCTGGGGTTTTGATATCGTCAATTTTGTGTTCTGGGTTGGTATTGGTCACGCAGGAACACTTATCTCGGCAATTTTATTCCTGCTGAGGCAAAAATGGAGAACCGGCATTGCACGTTTCGCTGAAGCGATGACAATATTTGCCGTTATGTGCGCGGGTATTTTCCCCGCAATTCACACGGGAAGAGCATGGCTTGACGGTTATTTATTCCCGTACCCGAATGCAAATCATATATGGGTGAACTTTACATCGCCTCTTCTCTGGGACGTGTTTGCGGTTTCGACATACTTCACCGTATCGCTTGTTTTCTGGTACATAGGTTTAATGCCTGACTTTGCATCACTTCGCGACAGAACGACAAGTAAATTTAAGAAAACAATTTATTCTATATTCAGCCTTGGATGGAGGCATTCTTCGCGCCACTGGCAGCATTATGAAAAGGCATACATGATACTCGCTGGATTTGCAACACCGCTCGTTCTTTCGGTGCATACTATCGTGTCTTTTGACTTTGCCGTTTCTGTAATTCCCGGATGGCATACAACAATTTTCCCGCCGTACTTCGTTGCGGGAGCAGTGTTCTCAGGTTTTGCCATGGTACAGAATGTGCTTATATTCGTAAGACAGGCATTTGATTTGAAACATATTATTACTATAAACCATCTTGAGAAGATGAACCAGATTATGCTCCTGACAGGTACTATAGTCGGGTATGCATACGGAATGGAATTCTTCATGGCATGGTACAGCGGCAATCAGTTTGAAACATTCACGTTTATCAACCGTGCGCTTGGACCTTATGCATGGGCATACTGGACGATGGTTTCCTGCAATGTGATATTCCCGCAGCTGTTCTGGTTTAAGAAAATACGAACAGCAATAATTCCAATGTTCATTCTCGGTATTATAGTTAACATCGGCATGTGGTTCGAAAGATTTGTTATCATCGTGACATCGCTGTCACGCGACTATCTGCCGTCAAGCTGGGGGATGTACACTCCGACAATTTATGACTTCGGAATACTGATGATGTCGTTCGGGCTTTTCTTTACGCTTGTACTTCTCTTCGTGAAGGGACTGCCGTCTGTTTCAATTGCTGAAGTAAAGGCGGTTATTGACGGCGCACAGCCGTCGCATAAAGGAGGGCATCATTAATGGAAAATAAAATGGTACACTCGGTTACTGCGATATTTGATACACCGGACGAAATAATACACGCATCTAAAGAGACAGTAAAAGCAGGATATAAAAAGTTTGATACAAATACACCGTATCCTGTTCACGGGATTGAAAAGGCTATGGGGATTGGTTCTTCATACCTTGGATTCTTTACGCTGTTCCTTGGACTTTCGGGTGCGGCGTTTGCATTTGCTTTTATTTACTGGGTAGCTGCAATTGACTATCCTCTGATTATCGGCGGCAAGCCGTTTTTCTCGTGGCCTGCATTTGTACCTGTTACATTTGAAGTAACGGTTTTATCTGCAGCAGTGGGTACAGTGCTTACGATGATTGCTTTGTTCTTTAAATTTCCGAACAACTCTCATGCTTTGCACGATACATCATACATGAAAAAGGTTTCTTCTGACAAGTACGGATTATGTATCGTTTCGATTGATAAGAATTTTGAAGAATCAAAAGTAACAGATTTCTTAAAAAACATTGGCGGCAAGGATATAGAAACAATTTACTATCCTGAAAAGAAAGCAATAAATCCTTTCGACCCAAAATTCATTATGCTGCTTGTTTTAGTAGCCGTGGTTGTTTCGGGAGGTACATACTTCATGCTGAACAAGCTTTTATTCATGGAGCCTTTCACATGGATGGCAGTGCAGGACAGGCTTGATGCGCAGTCGAAGAACGTTATGTTCTCCGACGGTTTTGGAATGCGTTTGCCTGTTGAAGGAACCGTTGCACGCGGTCACTTGCCTTATGAGTACAAAGGAATGACTGATTCAGCAGTTAAAGTTGTTCCTAATCCGCTTATATTCTCTAAAGAAGTTGTTGCAAAAGGAAAAGAAAAGTTTGATACCTTCTGCAGTCCTTGTCACGGATATTATGGCAAGGGAGACAGCAGACTTAACGGGCAGTTCCCAAACCCGCCTACATTGCACAGCGATAAAGCTCGCAACTGGCAGGATGCGAATATTTATCATGTTATTTTCAACGGACAAAATGCAATGCCTTCATACGCAAAGCAGTTGTCAACTGAGGAGGGGTGGTCGATAGTGCATTACATAAGAGTTCTGCAGCGTTCGCAGAATGCTCCCGATATTGATGTAGAAGGGAAATAAAATAATAATATGAATTTAAATCTATATAGTTAATGATTTACGAAAAGAAAGAGTTACCGGCTAAAGTACAGAAGATAGGATTTCTGCTTACGGGCATCGGGCTTGTCCTTGTTCTGGTTTCGTATATTCTCAACCCGGCACGAGAGGCGTTTAATAACATAATCGGTCTTATGTTCTTCGGAAGCATTGCAATTGGTGCGCTTGTTCTCGTAGCACTTGAATATCTTTCAGGTGCAGTATGGAGCACACCGTTCAGAAGAGTAAGCGAATTTATTGCCTCGTCTTTGCCTTTAATGCTTCTGTTTGCAATACCGCTATTCTTCATGATGCATACATTGTTTCACTGGACGCACACAGAGGTTGTTGAGACAGACGCAATTCTTTCGGGTAAAACACCGTATCTAAATATTCCTTTCTTCATCGGACGCACAATTTTTGTCGTTGCGTTGTTTTATGTATTCTATCTTATGTTTGTGAAGAACTCAATGAAACAGGATAAAACAAAAGACCAGAAATTAACAAAAACAAACGTGAAGCTTTCTGCTGTGTTTATGTTCTTTGCAGGAATAGGCATCACGGTGCTTGCTGTTGACTGGATGATGTCGCTTGAGCCGCATTGGTTTTCAACTATATTCGGATTTTACTTTATATCAGCTACTCTTCTTGCAGGACTTGCGGCAACAACGTTTGCTGCGGTCTCTCTGAACGAGGGCGGATATCTTGTGAAAGGTCTTACAACCGACCATTACTATTCGTTCGGTGCTTTGCTTTTTGCAATTACTAACTTCTGGGCATACATAGCATTCAGTCAGTTTTTGCTTATCTGGTATGCAAACATTCCCGAAGAAACATTCTGGTTTGTTGCTCGCTGGGAAGGCGGCTGGGGGTTTGTTTCTGTGCTCCTGATGATAGCGCGTTTTGCGATACCCTATGCGGCGCTTCTTTCACAGCCGTCGAAATGCGACCCGAAGAATCTTCAAAGGGTTTCATTATTTATTCTGTTTGCACACTTTATTGATTTGTACTGGCTTGTTATGCCGACATTCAGCAAGACAATAGTGTTCGGTATTTATGAGCTTGGATTTCCTATACTTTCGATAGGTATCATAATACTTGTATTTTATGCACAGGCGAGGAAGAAGAACCTTGCTCCAATCGGCGACCCGAAACTGCAAAGAGGAATAGATTTTCATTTATAATTAAGTAAAACAAAAGTTTATAAAATATGATTGGCGAAAACGATAACATAAATCTTGAGGTACACGACAAGAAGAAAACCATTCTTGGTTTGTATGGTTTGTTCTATGTGATGCTGCTGGTAATTATTGTAGTGGTTGGATATTCTTATCTGGGAAAGCTTGAGTTTTTCTCGAGAGAAAATTTAACACCCGTGTCACTCGTTAAGGACACTACTGCAACAACAGCTGACCTGCCGATAGTAAAAGGCTCTATAAGCGCACCCGTTGACCTTGGAAAGGAAGTAGTTTCAAGTCCGGAGAAGATTGCAAAAGGCAAGACATTGTTTGAAGCAAACTGCGTGAGCTGTCACGGTTCTGAAGGCAAAGGAGACGGCACGGCTGGTAAGACGCTAAATCCGCCGCCAAGAAACTTCCACGACCTGAACGGCTGGACAAACGGACCGTCGTTTTCAAACATGTACAAGACTCTTCATGAAGGTATTACGGCAAGAGGAATGGCATCGTATAACAATCTAAAACCCGAAGAAAGAATCGATATGATTCTTTACATAAGAACATTTTTGCCGAACTATCCTGCTATAGACCAGAAAGAAATTGCGGCGGTTGACGCAGCTTACAGTCTTACAAAAGGATTTAAACTTCCAAACCAGATACCAGTGAAGATGGCAGAAGAAAAACTTCTGGATGAGAAGAAAGAAGTTGCAGCCAAGATAGAAAACATTGTAAGCACAATTGTCAACGATAAGAACGACAAGGGTGCGGAGATATTCAGAAAGATAAGCTTTGACTTGAAACGCTCTGTTTCCGCAATGGCGGGAAATACAAAGTGGAATGAAAATGTGAATGCGTTTGTTAAGTTTGTTACATTATACCCTGTATCAAAGGGGTTCAACGCATCTTTAAACCTCACTTCAGACGAATGGAGCGCGGTTTTTGTTATGCTAAAAACACATTTTCAAAGTAAATGAAGAAATATTTAATAATAATATTATTATTAACTTTTGCGCTCGGTGCTAATGCCGACGATAAGAAGTCACAGGTTGGTATTGATGAAAAGCTTGGGCAGAACATTCCGATGAATATATCATTGCTGGATGAATATGGAAAGCCTGTTAAACTAAGCGAGCTTACTGAGGGCAAGCCTTTTGCGCTTACACTTGTTTATTACCGCTGTCCCGGGATTTGCAGTCCGCTGCTTACGGGATTTGCAAAGGTGGTTGACCTGACGGATTTAACACCGGGAAAAGATTACAAAATAATCACAGTCAGCTTCGACCCGACCGAAACATACTTAACAGGAAGCGAGAAGAAGAAAAATTATTTCGGACAGCTTACTAAAAAGAAGCTTGATAACAGCGACTGGAGATTCCTTACCGCTGACAGCGCAACTATTGCACAGTTAACAGATGCAGTTGGGTTCAGGTACATTAAACAGGAGAATGAGTTTATTCACTCGGCGGTTGTTACGTTGCTTTCACCCGAGGGTAAGATTACAAGATATCTTTACGGAACGGATTTCCTTCCGATGGATTTTAAACTTGGTATTATTGAGGCATCCGAAGGGAAAGTGGGAACGACAATATCAAAGATAGTGAGTCTATGTTACAGTTATGATCCCGAGGGAAAGCAATACGTGCTGAACGTTACCCGTGTTGCAGGAGGCGGGATGCTTCTTCTCTTAGGAGTTTTTGTGGTTGTATTAATAGTCAGGAAAAAGAAAAATTAAATATATTAAATGAACGACGTTTCTTATTTAGAATATAAAGGTAAGCACAAAGGTCTGCTGGGGTGGATTCTTTCCACTGACCACAAGCGAATTGCTATACTTTATCTTGTGTCGCTGATTTTTTTCTTCCTTGTTGCAATGACTTTCGGGTTCCTTATGAGGTTCGAAATGTTATCGATGGGGAAAACAATAATCGACCCTCAAACTTACAATGCTCTGTTTACTTTGCATGGCGTTATAATGATATTCCTGTTTATTATTCCGGGAATTCCCGCAGTGTTCGGTAACTTCTTTCTTCCTATTATGCTTGGAGCAAAGGATGTTTCCTTTCCGAGACTGAATCTTCTTTCATGGTATTTCTATATCTTCGGTGCATTTCTGGTATTGGTTTCATTGTTTGTCGGCGGCGGCCCTATAGATACAGGTTGGACATTCTACGTGCCCTACAGTCTGCGCACACAGGCGAATGTATCGCTTGCAGTATTTGCGGCGTTTGTTCTTGGGTTTTCATCTATACTAACAGGACTGAACTTTATAGTAACTATTCACAGGATGAGATGCCCTGGTATGGGCTGGTTTAAGATGCCGTTGTTTGCATGGGGGCTTTATTCAACATCATGGATACAGGTTCTAGCTACGCCTGTTCTTGGTATAACTTTGTTATTAATAATACTTGAAAGATTTTTCGGAATTGGTATATTTGATCCTGCACTCGGCGGCGATCCATTATTATACCAGCATCTATTCTGGATATACTCGCACCCGGCAGTTTATATAATGATATTACCTGCTATGGGTCTGGTTTCTGAAATCATTCCTACGTTTTCAAAGAAAGATATTTTCGGTTACGGACCGATTGCAATGTCGTCTCTTGCTATTGCATTTGTAGGATATCTTGTCTGGGGACACCACATGTTTTCTAGCGGTATCAGCGACACTTCAAGAGCAATATTCTCATTTTTAACATTCGTTGTTGCAATACCGACAGGCATTAAAGTTTTCAACTGGGTCGCAACAATGTATAAAGGCTCTATAGACGCAAGAGCTCCGTTTCTTTTTGTTGTTGCCTTTATAATTATATTTTCAATCGGCGGTCTTACGGGGCTTGTGCTCGGCTCACTTAATACAGATATACATTTAACCGATACATATTTTGTCGTTGCCCATTTTCACTATGTAATGTTTGGAGGTATGGGTCTGCTGTTCTTTGCGGGACTTCACTACTGGTTTCCGAAGATGTTCGGAAAAATGTATAACGAAAAAGTTGCTAAGCTTGGTACGCTGATTTTTGTGATAGGATTTAACGCTCTTTACTTCCCTATGTTTATAATGGGATATATGGGCATGCCGAGAAGATATTACGATTATTTACCCGAATACAAAATTTATCATATAATTTCTACTGTAGGTTCGTGGATTTTAATTCTTGGAATCTTGATTCTTATTTTCAACTTGCTAAAAGCTCTTTTAAGCAAGAACAACAGAACAACGGAAATAAACCCGTGGGGCGGTACAACGCTGGAGTGGACAGTTCCTTCTCCTCCTCCGCTTGAAAATTTTGATGAGATTCCAACCGTAACACACGGACCGTATTACAGAGAAAATTTAATTAAACCGGAGAAAAGCCATTAATTATGAGTAATGAAGCAGCCGTAACTCACGTCCATAGAGACGATGAAGGTTCAAAAATGGGAATGTGGCTCTTTTTGTTCACAGAGTTACTTCTTTTTGGAGGCATGTTCATTCTGTATGCATCATACAGATTTATGTACCCTGACGCTTTTAAAGTTGCAGCAATGAGGCTGGATACTTTAATTGGCGCTGTTAATACAATCCTGCTGCTTACGAGCAGTCTTACGGTTGTTATAGCAATCATAGCGCTGAGAAGAAACCAGAAAACTTTTAGCATTTATATGCTGATGTTTACTGTTGTTGCTGGTGGTGCCTTTCTTGTGAACAAATACTTCGAGTGGAGTGCAAAATTTCATCATGGTATTTATCCCAAAGGTCCTGCAATGGCGGATATGTCAGACGGGGAAAATGTTTTCTTCGGACTTTATTATGTAATGACAGGACTACATGCATTGCACATTGTCGTGGGCTTGGTTTTCATTTTATTTATGGTTTATTTTATTTTGAAAGATAAGCAGACAGCAGACAACAATCAGAAACTTGAAAACGCAGGTCTTTACTGGCACCTGGTTGATATAATCTGGATATTTTTATTTCCTTTATTTTATTTAATTCATTAATAAGAAAAGATTATGAGCGATAATCATTCAAACGCACATCACGAACACCTTGGATACGGGCTTTATGTTCTCGTCTGGGCAGGGCTTGTCGGTCTGACGACAATTACCGTTGCGCTTGCGGGTTTTAACCTTGCAAGTCTTACAATAGTCGTAGCAATGGCAATTGCTATCGTAAAATCACTGCTTGTGACGAATTACTTCATGCATGTTAAAACAGATTCGGGAGTGTTTAAGGTATTTATATTTGTATGTATTGCAATCTTTCTTGTTATGATTGTACTTACGTTTTTTGACTTAACTTACAGATTTCCATTAAAATGAAACCAAACATAGTTCAAAGTACAGATACAACTTTTATTATTATCGTAGGGATTTCAATCTTTTTCCTGCTGATAATTACTGTTGCAATGTTTTATTTCATGTATAAGTACAGCAGGAAAAGAAATCCTGTCGCTACCGATATTACGGGGAATACGTCCCTGGAAATATTATGGACGGTTATTCCGACTATACTCGTAATGGTAATGTTCTTCTACGGCTATTCAGGATTCAAAGAGATGCGGAATGCTCCTGCTGATGCTATGACAATAAAAGTTATAGGCAGAATGTGGGCATGGAGCTATGAATATGAAAACGGAGTAAAGAGCGATACACTTTTTGTTCCGACCGGAAAACCTATTAAACTCGAGCTCACCTCAGCCGACGTTAACCACAGTTTCTATATACCTGCGTTCAGAGTTAAGGAAGATGCGATACCCGGAAGGAAAAATTATATGTGGTTTGACCCTCAGGCAGATGGTGAATATATTGTTGAATGTGCTGAATATTGCGGACTCAGCCATGCTTACATGTTATCAAAGATTTATTCCATACCAAGGGACAAGTTCGATGCGTGGTATAATGCACCAAGACTTAAAGAAGGAAGCGATACTGCACAAGTAAAAACAGATTCTCTTAAAACAAATACCGATACAACGAAAACGAAGAAGTAATTGAGAAATATAAACAAATATGATAACAATACTGCTGTAGCGATTGAGCAAACAATTTATTCTGTGTTTGTATCAAGGATTCATGTATTACTCGAACTGGTAAAATTCAGAATCACTGTTCTCGTTTCTTTTACAACAGCACTCGGTTATTTTCTTGCATCCGATAATCTCGGGTTTGGTTTTCTTTATCCCGTTGTCGGTATATTTCTTCTTGCATGCAGTTCTGCAGCACTTAATCAGCTGCAGGAATCAAAGACCGACATGCTTATGGAGAGAACAAAGAACAGGCCTATACCTTCGGGAAAAATATCCCGTGGCGGTGTTTTGGCAATATCGTTATTTCTTCTT
>JBHELA010000378.1:0-3461 GCA_041859005.1 Ignavibacteria bacterium | reverse complement strand
GCTACCGTTCAGATATTTTCTCTAAAGGATACTACAAAATTAGTAAAAGGAGCAGCTACTGATAAGGATGGGGTTTTTATTATCGCTGATTTTAAACCCGGCAAGTATGAGGTAAGAGTTTCTTCAATCGGATACAATACTTCAAAGATTAAAGAAGTATTAGTTTCTCCTATGGAGCCGGAAGTTAATCTTGGGGATATTAAAATCAAGGCAGGTGATGAATTTGTAACTTCGGAGATAACTGTTGAAGCTGAACAGAATTTTATGGAGATGGGGGTTGATAAGAAAGTGTTTAACGTTGAAAAGGATATTAACAGCCAGAGCGGCTCCGTAACGGATGTGTTAAAGAATGTTCCTTCTGTTACAATAGACAGTGACGGAAGAATCAGCCTAAGAGGAAGCGGTAATGTAAAAATTCTTATTAATGGAAAACCCTCAGGTTTGTTATCTTCTGACCCAATCGGAGTTCTGGAGACAATACCCGCAAATACTGTTGACAGGATTGAAGTCATAAATAATCCATCCGCTAAGTACGACCCGGAAGGAATGTCAGGAATTATCAATATTGTTCTGAAGAAGAGCAAGACTGAATCCAGCTCGGGATATTCATACAATTTGAGCATAAATGCAGGTACAGGTGATAAGTATAATTTATCAACTGGTCTCTCATACAAAACTGGTAAATGGAATCTATACGGAAATTACAGTTATAGGTCTTTTAATATGAATGTTACAGGAGCATTAAGGAGCAATAATTTCCTGAGTGATTCGCTGTTTGCTCTCAACACTTCAACGACTATGTTCAATAAGATGAGGTCTCATTTAGGAACCGTTGGATTTGATTTCGATATTAATAATGATAATTATCTTGGAATGTCGGTAAGTTACAGTAATAGAAACAGAGACAGGAATGAACTCACAAATTCTAAAAACTATGACAGATTATCTAACCCTACATTATTTTATGATAGGCATGTCGCTGATGTTGAACCGGAAGATGGTCTCGATGCTAATCTGAACTACAGGCTTAAGTTTAAAGAGAAATTTCAGGATTTAAATATATCCTCGCAGTATTCTTCATCAAATGAGAATGGGACTGTTAATTCAAACCAGCAGAATCTGAATTATAACAGCATCCCAACTGATAATACTCCATATATACAGAATGAATACGTTGATAGTAAGTTCAGGTCTTTTTCCTTGCAGGGTGATTATGTTCATCCGTTAAAGATTGATGAAACGAATGGGGTTAAGCTTATTAGTAAGTTGGAACTTGGATTCAGGTCACAGTTTAGAAACACTGATGATAATTACAGACTCGATACATTAAATTACAGCACAAATACATACAACACGGATGTATCTGTCAGCAATGATTTTTCGTACAATGAACAGATTCATTCAATATATGGTACTTATGAAAACAAGTACAAGAAATTTGGTTATCAGGTTGGTTTGAGATTAGAGCAGACTTTCACAAAGGCAGAACAGCTTGTTACAGCAGAGAATTATGATAAAAATTATTTCAGTTTTTTCCCAAGTTTATTCTTGAAACAGGGGCTTTCTAAAAGTGTTGAATTGCAGGCAAGCTTTACAAGGAGAATTAACAGACCCGGTATGATGAGTCTTAATCCTTTTGTAATTCGTACCGACCCTCAGAACCTGAGGGCTGGTAATCCTGACCTTAAACCTGAATACGTTAACGGCGTTGAGATTGGAGCCGTAAAATATTTCACGGCATTTACAGTTACTTCTTCGGTTTTTTACAGGCTTACTACTGATGTAATTACAAGATATTCGGTGTTTGATTCAAACGGTGTTTCGTATAACAGTCCTGAAAATCTTTCGCAATCACGTAATTACGGTGTGGAATTAATCGGAACCGGTTCTTTGGCAAAATGGTGGTTTGTGAATGCAAGTGCATCGTATTTCAGGTCGGAACTCGACGGTAGCATTCAATCTGCTGAAATTAATAACAGCGGGTATTCATGGACAGCCAAGCTTATTTCAAATATGTCGTTCCCAAATCTTTTCGATATACAGCTTTCTTACTTTTATCAGGGGGAGAACGTCACCTCGCAGGGTACTTTTAATCCGATACAATCGCTTGATTTTACTTTTAAGAAAGACTTTCTCAATAAGCGCATGAGTCTTGGATTTAGAATCAGCGACATTCTAAATACGCAGGGTTTCGGATTCACTCAGAGCACAAATACGTTTACAAGAGAGTTTAACAGAAGACGTGATGCAAGAGCTATATTTCTAACATTCACGTATAGAATAGGCACAGACGATAAGAAGCAGAAAAGGAAACCTCAGCAGCAGGAAGAGAACAGAGACAGAGATGGACAGGAGTTTTAATCTTATATATCTTAAATAAATCCCCTGAACAAGGGGATTTATTTTTATCATTTATTGAAAAGTTTTAGCATCAATTCCGAAGCCTCAGTTGGCAGGAGCATACCTTTTAGTACTTTATCTTTCACTTTGTCCATTTCGCTTTTTATAGCTTTGTTATTATAAAAATCGGAGAGAAGTTTTTCTTCAATCATGCTCAGCATCCAGCTTATATTTTGCTGGTTTCTTCTTTCCGGGAATAAACCATTTCCTTCTGTTATCTCCTTGAATTTCTGAACTGTTTCCCAGAATTCTTTAATCCCTTCACCTGTTAAAGCAGAACAAACATCAGCTTGAGTCTTCCATCCTTTTGTAGCGGGATGCAGATAGTGTAGAGCCATACTGAATTCAGATTTTGCAAGCAGAGCTTTTGCTTTATTGTCACCGTCAGCTTTGTTGATTAAAATTGCATCAGCAAGTTCTATCACGCCTTTTTTAATTCCCTGCAATTCATCGCCTGCACCGGATATCATTATCAGCAAAAAGAAATCCACCATTGAACGGACAGTCGTTTCGCTTTGCCCAACACCAACAGTTTCTACGAGTATAACGTCATAATTTGCGGCTTCGCAAACGAGCATTGTCTCACGCGTTTTCCGTGCAACACCTCCAAGCGTACCGCTCGAAGGAGATGGACGTATAAATGAATTCGCTTCTCTTGAAAGTTTTTCCATTCGGGTTTTATCGCCGAGAATACTTCCTTTTGTGACTGTGCTCGAGGGGTCTATTGCAAGTACTGCAACTTTGTAACCGAGCTTTATAAGGTACAATCCGAATGTTTCTATAAAAGAGCTCTTTCCTGCGCCCGGAAATCCTGTTATACCTATCCGTAGAGATTTCCCTGTTTTAGGGAGTAATTCTTTGAGAACTTTTTGGGCGGTTTCATTATGAGCGGCTGAATTACTTTCAATTAGGGTTATTGTTCTTGCAAGAATCGTCCTTTCGTTTTGTAATACTCCGTTGACGTAATCCTGAATATCGAGATTTCTGCGTTTGCTAAACATCTTGGTCTCATGTTTTACTTTCTCTCTTTCCACGCCTTTTACAACCTTGACGGCATATTC
>JBHELA010000334.1:0-27740 GCA_041859005.1 Ignavibacteria bacterium | reverse complement strand
GTTGTTACCCGCAGCAGAAAAAGCCGCACAGCTCATTACCAAAGGTCTGCCGGCAGGTCCCGGTGGAGCAACAGGTCAGGTTGTTTTCACTGCTAACGATGCGGTCGAATGGCGCAAAGCAGGCAAGAGAGTTATCCTCGTACGCGAAGAAACCAATCCCGAAGACATTGAAGGCATGAGAGCCGCAGAAGCTATCCTTACTGCACGTGGTGGTATGACCTCACACGCAGCGCTCGTCGCACGCGGCTGGGGTAAATGCTGTATCGTAGGCGCAGGTGCAATAGAAGTTAAACTTGATGAAAAATATTTTAAAGTCGGTGATACAGTTATCCGCGAAGGTGAATGGGTTTCTTTAAACGGAACAAAAGGTGCTGTCTATGTCGGTCAGCTTGAAATGATGGATGTCGATGTTGAGAATGAAAACTTTACAAACTTCATGAAGATTTGCGATAAGGTTCGCGTCATGAAAGTCCGTACAAATGCCGATACACCCGAAGATGCCGCAAAGGCAAGAAGCTTCGGCGCAGAAGGTATCGGACTCTTCCGTACAGAGCATATGTTCTACGGCAAAAACTCAGAAGAGCCTCTCTTCCTTCTCAGAAAGATGATAATGTCTAATACAGAATCTGAAAGAAAAGCAGCCCTGGAAGAACTCTTCCCTTACATCAAACGCGATATGAAGGGAACCATCGAAGCTATGGACGGACTGCCTGTTACCATCAGGACGCTCGACCCGCCGCTTCATGAATTCGTTCCTAACAACGAAGATGAAAGAATAAAACTGTCTGAAAGTCTCGGTATTACTCTCGATGAGTTTAACCAGAGAGCCGATGGCTTACACGAAAACAATCCTATGCTCGGTCACAGAGGTGTCAGACTCGGTATTACATATCCCGAAATAACTGAAGTACAGGTTCGTGCAATTTATGAAGCAACTGCGGAATTAATTCTTGAAGGTAAAAAACCTATGCCCGAAATTATGATTCCTGTTACTTCGACTTCACGCGAGTTAAAGCATCAGTATAATATTATAGAAAGAGTTTATAGGGAAGTCTGTGAAAAGTTCGGTCTGAAGAGCTTCAAACGCATGACGGGTACAATGATTGAAATTCCAAGAGCCGCACTCGTAGCTGATTACATAGCTAAATACGCCGAGTTCTTCTCTTTTGGAACTAACGACTTAACTCAGATGACATTTGGTTATTCACGCGATGATATCGGAGGGTTCCTGCCTGAGTATCTCAATCAGCGCATCCTTCCGCATGACCCGTTCGAAGTCATCGATAGATACGGCGTTGGCGAACTTATGAAAACAGCTGTTAAACTCGGTAGAGCTACAAGACCCGATATCAAGCTTGGTATCTGCGGCGAACATGGCGGCGAACCTAATTCAGTTGAGTTCTGTCATATGCTGGGACTTGCTTATGTAAGCTGCTCACCGTTCAGAGTTCCTATCGCAAGACTTGCAGCAGCAAGAGCTTCGGTTGAGCATAAGCACGGCGAATTATTTACATCAAAGAAGTTAAATAAAAAGCCCGCTCCTAAAGTTATAGGAAAGAAAAAATCAAAGAAGAAATAATTATTCTATAGGAAAACAAAAAGGCGGGGTAACCCGCCTTTTTGATTTATACTGAAACATGATAATGTTATACTACTCCCTGATCCATCATTGAATCGGCTACCTTTAAGAATCCCGCAATGTTCGCACCATTTACGTAATTACCAGGTGTACCGAATGCTTCTGCTGTTTCGTAAGCTGCTTTGTGAATGCTCTTCATTATTCCGCGAAGCTTAGTGTCAACTTCTTCTCTTGACCAGCCGTATCTCAGTGAATTCTGTGACATTTCAAGTCCTGATGTTGCTACGCCGCCTGCATTTGCTGCTTTGCCCGGACCGTAAAGTATCTTTGCATCAATGAATTGATTTACGCCTTCTATAGTCGTCGGCATGTTTGCACCTTCTGAAACAAGCTTTACGCCATTCTTCAAAAGATTTGCTGCATCTTTACCGTTGATTTCATTCTGTGTTGCTGACGGGAATGCACAGTCTGCCTTGTGGTTCCAGAGCGGATTGTAATCAAGCTTTGAATCTAAAGGTGTGTAAACCGCTGATTTGAATTTCTTTGCATACTCTTCTACTCTTCCGCGTTTTACATTCTTGAGGTCCATAAGATATGCAAGCTTTTCTTTGTCAAATCCCTTTTCGTCATATATGTAACCCGAAGAATCTGAACATGTTACAGGTTTTCCGCCTAATTCTAATAACTTTTCAATCGTATATTGTGCTACGTTACCGCTTCCTGATACCAAACATGTCTTGCCTTCATAAGTATCATTCTTCGTTGCAAGCATTTCTGCTCCGAAATATACTGCACCGTATCCGGTTGCTTCAGGACGAATTAATGAACCGCCCCAGTTTAGTCCTTTGCCCGTAAGGACACCGACGAATTCATTGCGGAGTCTCTTATACTGTCCGAACATAAATCCAATTTCTCTTCCGCCTACACCGATATCACCCGCAGGTACGTCAGTGTTTGCACCAATATGTCTGAAAAGCTCGCTCATGAAAGATTGGCAGAATTTCATTACTTCGTTGTCGCTCTTTCCTTTTGGATTGAAGTCGGAACCGCCCTTACCGCCGCCCATTGGGAGCGTTGTCAGCGAATTCTTAAATACTTGTTCAAACGCAAGAAACTTTAAAATCCCAAGATTTACCGAAGGGTGAAATCTCAGTCCGCCCTTGTAAGGACCTATTGCGCTGTTCATTTCAATCCTGAAACCGCGGTTTACTTGTACGTTACCTTGGTCATCCAGCCACGGAACCCTGAATAAGATTACTCTTTCAGGCTCCACGATTCTTTCAAGAATCCTGTGCTTGATGTATTCGGGTCTTTTTTGAAGAACTAATTCGAGTGATTCTACGACTTCTGTTACTGCCTGAATAAATTCAGGTTGCCCTGCATCCTTTTGTTTAACATTTGCAAGAACTTCCTGTGCATACGACATAAAAAATTTCCTTTCTTTGTAATTTATTTATAAATGAGGTATAAAATTGCCCGGAGAAAAAACTTTCTTGAAGATAAGAAATATATATATGTGCATCTGATATCAATAAATTAGTGCATATTATACATAATTCATAATTGAAACAATGCAAAATATATTCACATTTTTTGGACGGCTTCCTTGTGGCACCCTTTGTCGGTAAGAAAAAAGCTTATCTGTTCTTGATTAGCTTGTTGTATTCCATTATTAATTTTTCATAGTCCTCGTAGTAACTCTCCTTCTCGAGTCTTAACAGCTCTTCTTTCAACGAGTTCTCTGTTCTCGGACCGCTTATTACAACTTCTCTTGGTGATTGCCTGTTATAGCTCTCGCCGGGTTTCGATTCTCTTTTCTGTTCAAAGTCTTTTTCTCTTTGCGAAAGTCTTGCATCAAGCATCCGTGAAAGGATTTTGTTCTGTCTTTCAAATAGTTTCTCATCAACCTCATATTCGCTCAATTGTCTTACGGTTTCCTTCATCTCTTTTTCTACTTCCTTCAGGTCGCCGAGCAGTTTTTCGCCGGTTTTCTGCTGCTCTCTCTCAAATTCCTCGTTCAGTTGTTCAAGCGATTTCTGCGCTTCCATCTGCTCAATTCGTAATCTGTCAAGCTGTTCTTTCTGCATTTGTGAAAGTTCTTCCTTGCCGCCCTTTCCGTCTCTGCCGACCTGTCCGTCCTGTCCCATCTTGTTCATTTTACCGTTTACTCCCTGCTGTTGTCCGATTATCTCAGCCAGTTTTTGCATTAGCTGCCCCATCTTGCCGTCTCCTTTATTGCCCTTCCCTTGCTGCTTTCCCATTTTATCGAGCATCTCCCCTAACATCTTTGCGGCGTTATCAAGCGATTCCTTTGCCTTGCCCTGATTGCTCATCGCATTGCTTTTTTCTCCTTGCTTCAAATCATTTCCCGCTTTATCCATCTTGTTGTATGAGTTCCCTAGCTCTTTTCCCAGCTCTGGTGAAACCTGCATTCCGTCCTTTGTCGCATTCATCAGGTCGTTAATGTTCTTCGAAAGCTCTTTTTGTATTTCACCCTGATCTTTTGCAAGGTCGTTGAAATCTTCTTTGTCGCTCTTGTCCGTCTTGCTTGTTTCTTCCTTTAAACCCTGCTCCTTTTCGCTGAGTTCTTCAAGATTTTTCTTTATCTGTTTCAGTTTATCCATCATCTTGTTCTGTGCATCCATGTTGCTCATCGCGCTTTCCAGTGATTTCTGCATTTGCTCGTTAAACTCTTCGAGGTCTTCTGATATTTCTTTCTGCGTCTGCTCTGATTGTTCTTTCTGTTGTTTGAAAAGATCTTTTGAGGATTTATTCATCTTTTCTTCTGTCTTTCTTTCGTTCATCTTTTTAAGCAGGTCTTCCATTTCTTTAGGACTCATATCCCCCTTAGTGTTCTTCATATTATCTGTGAGCTTCTTCATATCCTCTTTAAGCTTGCTGAAATTCTCCTCTATCTGTTTCTGCTTATCACCAAGCGTGTTCATCTTTCCTTCGTTATTCTTTTCGGTACTCTCTGTTTCTTTACGCAGCTCTTCCTGCGCCTTAGTCATGTCATCCAGTTTCTGCGTAAGCTCTCCCATCTTCTGTAAGTTCTCTATCTGTTTCATAAGCTCCATGACCTGCTCAAGCTGCTTCTTAAAAGCCTCCTCATCAAATTTGAGATTGTCTAAGTCGCGTTTCATTTCTTCGTTGTTCTTTTTCATCGCCTCTTGAAGTTTCTTTAGCATTTCCCTGAATTCAGATGTGTTTATCCTCTGAAACAGCTCCTGTAACTTCATAAATTGCTCAAGAGT
The DNA here is from genome assembly GCA_041859005.1 of Ignavibacteria bacterium. Lineage (GTDB taxonomy): Bacteria > Bacteroidota > Ignavibacteria > Tepidaquicellales > Tepidaquicellaceae > CAIKZJ01. The sequence continues at coordinate 22,907 of JBHELA010000334.1, read as the reverse complement.
CTTCTCGCTTAAATTAGGATTCTGTTTCAAGTCGTTCATCGTCTGGTCTATCTTGTTCTGTGCATTCTCAAGATTCTTTTGCAGGTTTTCTACCTTGTTCTGAAGGTCCTTCTTTCTCTGTTCGTTTATTGCATTTTCTTCCTGCGTCTTCTTAATATCAGTTATGTTTTTCTGTAAATCTTTCATCTCTTCAAGCACTGCTTCTAAATCAGATTTTATTTCCTTTGTAGCATTCTCCGTTTTCTTCAGTACTTCAGTACCTTTCGCAAAAGTTAATTTTCTTAAATCAGACTTAGTTGACTTGCCCGAATTATCTGTTACCTCCATGTAATATTCTGTTTGCGAACCCTTAACGCTGAAATTAAGAATCCATAAATAAGAAATTTCCAGTGATGTGGCATCTTTATTTTCTATAGGTATATCTAACTGTTTGAAAGTACCCCCTGCTGCCGATACATTGCTTCCGTTTCTGTACCATAAAACAAGCTTCGAGAACCCGTAATCATCGCTTATTATAGACTTAAGCTCGAGTTCTTTCTCGTTGAAGACTGTATAGTTCGCATCCCTCGGCTGTACTATAGTTATTGTTGGTGCTTCATCAGAAAGTATTCTGACAGAATACTTTCTTCTCTTAATGTTTTCTTTCCCGTCATTATTCTTTAACATAATGTAATAATCCCCGTTCTTGTCAGCCGTAAATTCACCCATAGCTGTCATACCGGAAATGCTTAATGGATATTCTGTCCCGTTATATAAAACCGCTGCATGGCTTAGACTCTCCGCACTCTCAACTGTAATATTTATTATACTTCCTTCCAGACATATTATATCCCCCTTGTTTTCCTCAAGTTTCTTTTCAGGAAGCTTTGTGTATTCGGGATATTTTATTGTTATATAAAACAATTTTATAAATCCGTCGTTTTCCTCTTCGGTATTATATAACGCAGAATTATTAAACTCTGTGTTATAATTTAATAACCTGTTAAACGCTTTTGACAAAGTCGGAACAAATGCGATAAGCAAAACAGTTGTAAACAGTAAAGCAAAAAATACCGTTGTATGTCTTTTCAGCTTTTGAAAATCAAGAACAGCGTTAAAATCTACTGCCGCTGATTCCTTATATACTTTTTCAAGATTTGCCTCTGCAAGATTTTCGGAAGTATATGCCCCGCTGTTTGCACTCTTACATATGGAAATAGCATTCCCAAGCTTGTCGTTTATATTCGGTAATAACCTTCCTATTCGCAGTGAATATTTAACGGAGTCAAACTTGCTTTTGTTTACACTGAGTATATACGAGAGTATTATAAACGTGATGGTTGTTACAAGCGTAATTATGTATAAAAAGAAAACTACCTTCCTGGCTGATGCGGATAACTGAAATACAGATTCAACACTCGATAACACTAACACCAATAACGTGTATATGGATAATACCGCTGTCATGCTTAACGCAGTATTATAAACCCGCTCTTTTCTGAAAACTGAAAAAAGCAGATTCTCTAAAAATGTTATTTTTTGGCTGAGCCCTGCTGTGTTATCCATATAAAATTTAAACGCTTAATAAACTCATAATGTTTCATTAAAATAATACTTGTTTTTTCAAACAAAAACACATTTAACAGCAATATGATGTATTTATTTATACTTTGATTTTTTATCCGTAATTCTTGATTTTCTTGTTACTACATAAATAATTGCATAGAGAAAAAATATATAAGGGAGTACCCGCTTCACAGGGTATATCAATTGGCAAAGCTTATTTGTACAAGCGTCAGCAGGTTAATATTAATACCGCCGTCATAAATAATTCCGAGGTTGAAAACGAAGTTAACATGCTTAGAAATGCTGTAGAAGTATCCCTGAAAGAACTTAATAAAATATATGCGATTTCTGTCGATAGAATTGGCGAAAAGAATTCGAAGATTTTCGAAGCCCAAATAGAAATCTTAAAAGACAATATTTTCCTCGAAAGCGTTATCAGCAGGATTAGAAATGAACTCCATTCTTCTGGCTTCGTCTTCAATGACGAAATTGAAAAGCTCGTCGCCCTTTTCCTTAAGTCAGAAAATCAGTATATGCATGAGCGTTATGCGGATATGATTGATGTGAAAAATCGTGTGATACGTAATATGAAACGCGATAAGCTTGTTTCTAAAGTAGAAGAGAATTCTATTATATTTGCTCATGAACTTTCTCCCGCCGATACAATTCTCTTTAGTAGGAGAAAAGTTCTGGGATATGCTACCGATACTGGCGGTGTAACTTCTCATGCAGCAATAATCTCCAGGGCCTTGCGCGTTCCGTCTGTCGTAGGTTTGAAAGTCATTTCTAAACATATTGCCTCAGGCGATATTGTTATCGTAGATGGTTTTGAAGGCGCCGTTATTATAAACCCTACAGAGAAAACAATCGAACTGTATTCGCAAAAGCAGAAAGAATTTAAGCATCACAAACAATTACTTGGCGGGCTGACTGTCAAGCCATGTGAAACTACAGATAAAAAACGTATAGAAATAACAGCAAATATTGAATTCCTTGAGGAAACGGAGTTCCTGCAGAATTGCGGTAATTGTGGCATTGGTCTCTATCGCACTGAACACCTGTTCATGGAAAAAGGTGATTTCCCATCCATTGCTGAACAAATTGAAGATTTCACACATATTTCAAATATTACATTCCCAAAGAAGGTTACCATCCGAACTTATGATCTAGGAGGCGATAAAATATTTACGGAAAACCATAAAGAACTTAATCCTTATCTCGGCTGGCGTGGTATAAGAATGTGTCTCGATCGTCCCGATATTTTCAAAGCTCAATTGGAAGCGATACTGATTTCGTCGTCAAAGAAAAATATTAAGATAATGCTTCCTATGATTGCTTCGTTGGAAGAGGTTAGAAAAACTAAAGAGTTGCTGAAAGAAGTTAAAAAATCCCTTGATAAAAGGGGAGTTTATTACGATAAAAATATTCAACTCGGTATAATGCTTGAAGTTCCCTCAGCATTTATCCTTGCGGAAGAACTTGCTGCCGAATCAGATTTCTTTAGCATAGGCACTAACGACCTTATTCAGTATATTCTTGCCGTAGATAGGGGCAATGAATTTATTTCTCACCTTTACCAGCAATTCCATCCTGCGGTTATACGTGCACTCGATAAGATTGTCAAAGGAGCACGGAAGCACAACATTAAAGTAAGCATTTGCGGTGAACTTGCATCTGTTCCGCTGGCAGTTCCTGTTCTTATAGGACTTGGCATCGATGAACTTAGCGTCCTGCCGTCAATGTTCAACGAAATTAAGCAGGTTGTCAGGGTTATTAGCTCAGCCGAATCAAAAGAACTGGTCGATAAATTGCTGAAATTATCCACTGAGGAAGAAGTAAGTAACAGTATAAATAATTTTTATGACAGTAAAATCAAACCCCAAATATTATGATTAATAAAAAGATTATTTCCCGTATTGATAAGCAGAATATGTTTAGCGTGCTTTACGATTTTCCCGTTCAGGTCTGTAATGCGGTGGATATTGCGGCTAAAGTAAATACAAATAACGTTAATGTTAAAAACATAAAGAATATAATTATTAATGGTCTCGGCGGCTCTGCTATAGGAGGTGACTTGTTGCGAAGTTTTGTGGCAAACGAAATAACAGTTCCCGTTTATGTAAATAGGAACTATTCCCTCCCTGAGTTTGCTGGAAAAGATACTCTTGCTGTTATCTCTTCTTACTCGGGCAATACCGAAGAAACTACTTCTGCCTTTAAAGATGCACTCTCAAGAAAATGCAGAATTATTTGTGTTTCCAGCGGTGGCACAGTTGAGAAGCTTGCTAAAAAGCACAAGAAACTTCTTGTTAAAATTCCGGGTGGACTGCAGCCCAGATGTGCTCTCGGTTATTCATTCTTTTCTCTGCTTGTTTTATTTACCAAATTGAAATTTATCAAAGATAAGTCTGCTGATATAAACGAGACCCTGCTTGTGCTCGAACAGTCTCTTGATGAACTTTCAAACCTTACCTTTGATTCAAACCCCGCTCTTCAGATTGCGGCGTTGCTCAAAGATAAGCTTCCCGTCGTTTATTCTTCCGTAGATGTACTCGATGTCGTAAACTTGCGCTGGAGGGGACAGATTTCCGAGAATGCAAAAATACTTGCTTATGGGAATCTTTTCCCCGAAATGAATCATAACGAACTTGTCGGCTGGGAGTTGAACGAGGATATCCTTAAGAAAATTAACGTAATATTTCTTGAAGATATTTCTGATAATCCCCGTATCAAAATGAGAATGAAGATAACTGAAAAAGTATTTAAAAAACATGCTGCCAATATTTTGCATTTGAGCAGTGACTGTAAGTCAAAGCTTGCTCGTATTTTCGATCTTATATTTCTTGGCGATTGGGTTAGCTATTATCTCGCAATTCTCAACGGAGTAAACCCAACCCCCGTTAATGCCATTTCTTATCTTAAAAAGGAGCTGGATAAAATTAAATGAATATTATAGCCTCTTAAATGTTGGCATAGATTTTATTTCTTTATAATTGCATAAAGCATTCAATTTATATAAATTTAGTTAACTAAAATTCCGTAAAATGACTAAAGAGAAAAACAACTATTCTGGTGCTGCTCTTAAAATCACGTTTATCTATCTTTTACTTGGATTGCTTTTTGTGGTTTTTATGATAAACTCCTATAAAGATACATTCAGCAATATTTTACTCGGGGTTTCCTTTGCAGTCATTACTTCCGTGGTATTCTATTTTCTTATCAGTCAGTTCTTGAAGAAGGAAATACCTCCGCCCGTTGAAAAACCAATCAACGAAGTTAATTATAAAGAAAAGTATGAAGAAGCAAAAAAGGCTCAGGCGTATTCTGAATTAATGAATAATGCTAAATCACAGTTTCTTTCGAACATGAGCCAGGAGATTCGTATCCCCATGAGTGGTATTATCGGAATGACGGAGCTTATGATGCTTTCAAACCTTACTAAAGAACAAAAGGAATATCTTGATATTATCAATTATTCTTCAAGCACCTTGCTTGCGATTATTAATGATATTCTCGATTTCTCAAGAATTGAAAGCGGACAGATGAAGCTTGAAAACATCGAGTTTTCCATAAATGAGCTTCTTCAGAAAACCGCACAGATTCTTGAGTTTGAAGCTAAAAGAAAAAATGTTGCGTTGAATGTTAACATCGATCCTAAAATTAATTACAATATTCATGGAGATCCCCTGCGTATTAATCAGATTCTTATCAACCTTGCTAAGAACGCAATCAAATACACTGATAAAGGTACTGTTGATCTTTCCTTAATCGAAGTTAAACGTACGAACAATACCGCCTCTTTGTGTATGACCGTTAAAGATACAGGGCTTGGTTTTGATGCAGATACCGTGAAAAGCTTATTCGGTGCTCTTGACGAATCAGGAAAAACTATCCTTGATAAGAATTTTCGTTATTCAGGCTTTGGATTTGGTGTTCCGATAATAAAACATCTCATTGCTTTAATGGATGGTGAAATGTTTGTAAAAACAAATTTAAATGAAGGCTCTGAAATAGCTGTTAATCTTCCGTTTATAATATCTGTTAAGAAAGAAGCTGATTCTCAAAAAACAGTATCCCCAAAAGATGTTTCTGGAGAAAAGAAAACAGAAGAGCCTCAGGTCAGGGAAAAGGTTAATATTCTTGTTGCCGAAGATAATATTGTAAACCAGCGGTTGGTGAAAGAACTTCTTACCAGAAAAAATTATGACGCTACTATTGTTGAAAATGGGCTTAAGATTTTTGATGTGCTTGAAAAGTCAAGATTTGACTTAATATTAATGGATATTCAGATGCCTATTATGGACGGCTTGGAGGCTACTTCAATTATCAGGGAGATTGAAAAAGGAACGGGTAAACACATTCCTATCATCGGGATTACTGCTTATGCTGTTAAAGCCGATAAGGAAAAATGTTTGTCCGCGGGCATGGATAACTATATGTCAAAACCATTTGTAAAAGAAGAATTTTACAAAATGATTGATTCCTATGTATCCGATAATTAAATTCTTCTAATTTCATGAGTTCTGACCCTGTAAACGCAGACAAAGAAATCCTATGTTTCCATTGCGGCGATATCTGCAAGGACGATTCAATTCGTATTGATGATAAAAAATTTTGCTGTCAAAGCTGTAAACTTGTCTATGAAATTCTTCAGGATAACAATCTCTGCAAGTATTATGATATCGAAAACCGCCCCGGTAATTCTCCTGTAGTAAGAAGTGAAATTAAATATGAATACCTCGACGATGAAATCACAAAGAAGCAAATGCTCGATTTCAGCGACGGCAAAATAAGTACTGCAACCTTCTTTATTCCTCAGATGCACTGTAGTTCATGTATATGGCTCCTTGAAAATCTATATAAACTCGATAGCGGTGTCACTCATTCACAGGTGAATTTTCCTCAGAAGAAACTTGTGTTTAAATTTCTCGAAGAAAAAACCTCGCTTAGAAAAATAGCAGAACTCCTTGATTCTCTTGGCTATGAACCCCTGATAAATCTTGATGCTACAGAAAGAAAAACAAAGCAAAAACATATTAAAAACCTGTATTACAAAGTCGGCGTTGCTGGATTTTGCTTCGGAAATATTATGCTCCTCAGTTTTCCCGAATATCTCGGACTTGAAAAACTAACCGACCCCGAGTTTCATAAATTATTCGGTTACTTAAATCTGTTTCTCTCGCTGCCTGTGTTCTTTTATTCAAGCTCGGAGTATTATTTGTCAGCTTATAAAGGTTTAAAAAATAAAATTATCAACATCGATTTTCCGCTTTTCCTCGGCATTTTGGTCGTTTTTCTCAGAAGTGTTTTTGAAATTGTTACTCAGTCTGGCGCAGGATATATGGATTCTATGTCTGGACTCGTTTTCCTTCTCCTCATTGGTAAAATTTTCCAGAGCAAAACTTATGAAGCAATGAGCTTCGAAAGGTCTTATAAATCTTATTTTCCGCTTTCAGTTACCGTAATTAAATCAGGTACACACAATACCATTCCTCTCGCTAATCTTAAAGTTGGCGATAGAATTTACGTAAGGAATAACGAGGTCATTCCCGCAGACTCTATCTTGTTCCGTGGCGAGGGCAATATAGATTATAGCTTTGTCACAGGTGAATCTCTTCCCGTTCAAAAAGTTCTTGGCGAGATTATTTATGCTGGAGGCAGACAAATTGGAAGTGCCGTTGAGCTCGAAGTCTTGAAAGAAGTCTCTCAAAGTTACTTGACTCAGCTATGGAATAGCGATGCTTTCACAAAAGATAAAGATAGCAAGCTTGTAGGTTTTTCTAATACTATCAGCAAATATTTTACCCTTGCCGTTCTCACTCTCGCATTTGCGTCCGCTGCTTATTGGATGCCTGTTAGTTTCGATATGGCAGTAAATGTATTTACTGCTGTTCTTATTGTTGCCTGCCCTTGTGCTCTGGCTCTCGCTATTCCGTTTGCCTATGGGAATGTTATGAGAATCTTCGGCCGGAATAAATTCTATATTAAAAATACAAATGTTATCGAAAAGCTTTCTAAAGTTACATCAGTCGTTTTCGATAAGACAGGTACTATAACTCAAAGCACTAAATCGGAAATTGTTTTTATGGGTGCTCAGCTTGATTACAAAGAATTAACTCTTGTTAAATCTTTATCTGCTCAGTCAACCCACCCGTTAAGCCGTAAAATATTTGAATTCTTATCGGACGTCGATATCATGGAGGTCAAAGAATACAAAGAAATTACAGGTGCTGGAATAATTGGAACCCTCAGCAATCATGTTGTTAAACTCGGTTCCGAAAGTTTTGTAAACGAAATCCCGGTTGTTTCTCGTCCGGCAGATGAAGTAAACTCCTCAAAAGTATTCTTAAGCATCGATAATCGTTATCTCGGTTTTTTCAGTATCAGTAATGCTTACAGGCAGGGTTTATCCGAGTTAATAAATACTCTTGAAAAGAATTACGAACTCCATTTGCTATCTGGCGACAACGAAAGCGAAAGAGGTTTTTTAAAGTCATTCTTCAAAGACCCTTCACAGATGCATTTTCATCAGTCTCCCGAAAATAAACTCAAGTACATTAAAGCCTTGCAGAATGAAGGGCAGGAAGTGCTGATGATTGGCGATGGGCTTAATGATGCAGGAGCACTTAAACAAAGTAATGTGGGCATCTCAATATCTGAAGATGTTACTAATTTCTCCCCGGCATGCGATGGCATCTTGAACTCTTCTGAATTTTCAAGGATATCTGACTTACTCAGTTTCTCAAAAGATAGCGTTAATGTTATAATTACAAGTTTTGCTCTTTCATTCTTATACAATATCGTTGCTCTTTTCTTTGCAGTCGAGGGACTTTTAAAGCCGATTATTGCAGCAATCTTAATGCCTGTAAGTTCAATTTCAGTTGTTGTACTTTGTGTGGTAGCTACAAACTATCTATCAAAAAAACGTAATCTGAAATAATGTCTGTCATTTATATATTAATTGGAGTTAGCATTCTTGTTGCACTTGGGTTTTTGGGTGCATTCTTGTGGGCTGTGAAGTCTGGTCAGTACGACGATAAATACACGCCCTCCGTTAGAATGTTGTTCGACGATGACGACAAGAAGGAAGAAGACAACAAGTAGTTCTTTAAATATTTAAATAACACGATTATGAAAAAATTTGACCCTAGTGTTGCCATACATGATTATCTCGTGTTTGGCGAATTTGGTGACGTGAATCCGTCAATAACCGATTCCTCAACCTTTACGTTTCTCTCTACCGACAAAATGTCAGAGATTTTTGAACACGAAATAGAAGGATGTTTCCTCTATTCGCGCCATTGGAATCCGATTAATAAATATCTTTCCGATACTCTGGCAAGGTTTGAAGATACTGAGTCCGCACAGGTTACTGCCTCAGGTATGGGAGCAATTAATTGTGCCATTATGCAAATTTGTAATGCAGGCGATGAAATCATCTCAAGCCACACCATTTATGGCGGTACCTATGCTTTGTTTAAAAACTTTCTTCCGAAGTTCAACATTAAAGTAAAATTTGTTGACATCACAAATCTTGCAGAAGTTAAAAGAGCGGTAACAAAGAAAACAAAAGTTATCTACTGCGAAACTATCAGCAATCCTCTTCTTGAAGTTGCCGATATTCCAAAGCTTTCTAAAATCGCTAAAGCCTCAAACGCAAAACTCGTTGTTGATAACACGTTCTCCCCGATGATTGTTTCGCCTGCAAGGCTTGGAGCTGATGTTGTGATTCACAGTATGACAAAATACATCAATGGTACAAGCGATTGCGTCGCAGGTTGTATTTGCTCTACTCATGATTTTATATCAAAACTAAACGATGTCAACAGCGGAGCTTCAATGCTTCTCGGTACTGTTCTCGATAGCACCCGTGCAGCAAGCATTCTTAAAAATCTTCACTCTCTACACCTGCGCCTTCAGAAGCATAGCGTTAATGCAATGTACATGGCAACTCAGTTTCAGAAGCTCGGCTTTAAAACTTATTACCCTGGATTCAAAACTCACAAAGGACATAAAACTTTATTGTCAATGATGAACCCTGGTTTTGGTTTCGGTGGTATCGTCGCTATTGACCTACTCGACGAAGTTAAAGCAAATAATCTCATGGAAATGATGCAGCAGGAAAAAGTCGGCTACCTTGCAGTATCGCTCGGCTATTTTAAGACTTTGTTTAGTTCGCCAAGCCATAGCACTTCATCCGAAATACCCGAAGACGAACAGAAGAAAATTGGTCTCGGCAAAGGTCTCATTAGATTCTCATTCGGTCTCGATAACAACATTCCCGAAACTTTCAGTCGTATCAAAAAGTGCATGAAAAAACTCAACATCATCAAATAATATAAATCAGTTTATTGCTTATCACTCCTTCCCAAGCACTGCTTGGGAAGGGGTAATCATAAAAGTTTGTCATCCCCGCGTGATCTTGGCGGGGATCTCATCATTGTTTTCTCTACCCGCGTCTATCCGTTAAATAAGTGTTTATCCGGGATCTATTCCCCATCTCTTCTTTATCATTGTCCATCCGTCTTTTTCCCGCGTGCAATAAATTCTTTTCTTATCTCTATCCACGTTAATCCGTTTAACCCGTGCAAATCAGCGTTCTATCCATTTGTTCCCCCGCTCACCCTCTCCGCTACCGCCTCTCCAATTGCTAAACACGACGTCGCCGCAGGCGATGGTGCATTGCAAACATGCAGCACCCTTTTATTCCCTATAAACAAAAAGTCATCAACAAGCTTCCCGTCTATATCGCATGCCTGTGCCCTTACTCCTGCACCCCCTTCCTCCAAATCACTTTCCGTTATTGAAGGTGTAAGCTTCTGCAGAGCTCTCGTAAACGCAGGCTTTGAAAACGAACGGTAGTACTCCATCAGCCCCGTCTTCATGAACTTTCCCGCCACCTTCTGAAATCCTCTCCACGATAAACTGTTAATTAAATCCCCGAAGTCAACATCAAACTTTTTATACCCCTCTCTCTTAAACGCAAACACTGCGTTCGGTCCCGCTTCAATCTCGCCGTTCATCTTTCTCGTGTAATGTACACCAAGAAATGGAAAGTTCGGGTCGGGTACAGGATAAATCAAATTCTTTACAAGGTAAGATTTCTCTTTCTTGATTTTGTAATACTCCCCCCTGAATGGAATAATCCTTATTCTTAAATCTTTGTTGTTAAGCCCCGCAGCCTTGTCCGCCTGCAATCCGCAGCATGTTATTAAGGAATCGGCAGTATAATAATTTTTGTTCGTTCTTATCTCAACCGAATCCTCATGCTCTTTTATCATCGTGAGTCTTTCCTCAAATGCAACCTTACCGCCAAGCCTTAAAATATTCTCGTATATTTTATTTGAAACATCCTTGTAATCTATTATCCCCGTCTGCGGCACGAGTATCCCCTTAACCCCCGTCACATAAGGCTCCAGCGCTTTCAGCTCTGTCTCGCTCAGTATTTTCAGCCCTTCTAAACCGTTCTCATTTCCTCTTTCGTAAAGAGTCATCATTGCAGGTATCTCCGCCTCATCCGTCGCAACAATCACTTTCCCGCATATATCATATGGCACTTCGTTTTCGTCGCAGAAATCCAGCAGCATGTTGTAACCCTTAATGCAGTTCGTTGCTTTCAGGCTTCCTGGCTTGTAATAAATCCCCGAATGTATAACGCCGCTGTTGTTTCCCGTTTGATGTCTTGAAACTCCCGATTCTTTTTCAATCAGAAGCAGTCTAACATTGTTATCCTTTTTAAGAATTGTATAAGCAGTCGCAAGACCGACTATCCCGCCGCCTGCGATAATAACATCAAAACTTTTATCCATTTTAATTAATGATGATGAGTTAAAAAGGGTAGAAATGAAACTATACCCAGTATAATTAATATTATACCTGTGATAAGTTTTTCGTAATGTTCAAGAAAATGTAACTTCATGTTTAATTTGTTCAGACTCTTTCTGCTAAGCTCCACAACGACTATCATCACCGCAACCGTTACAAACAAATATATTAACGAAAGCATCATTATCCCCGCCCATCCTTCGCGTCCTGCCGTGAAATAATAAGCCTCTATCTCTAAGCATGGTGAAAAAAACATCATCGTGCTTAATGCTGTTATTATCGCTGCCTTCGATTTCTTCGATGCCTGCTTTATCTGTTCAGGATTGATGTGGCAGTGTGTGTGTGATTTATTTCTCAGATTCTTTATTATAAAAAACAACCCCAGCCCAATTAATATTATCGGTGCGTAATATGTAGCGACTTCTTCAATTTCGTGCTGAAGTTTATACCCGATAAACCCGATTAGTATTCCGATTATAATCGTACTAAGTGTGTGCAAAAATCCGGTAAGTACTGTTACCTTCATTGTTTCCATTTTCGTCCAGTTTTCCGATTTGCTTACCGCCGCAATCGGAAACCAGTGATTCGGAATCAGTGCATGTGTTATGCTTAATAGTAAACTGCCTATAAATAAATCTAACAACTCTGAGTGCCTCCCGTAATTTTGAAATATTGGCTTATTCTAATCAAAATAATTCTCTGTCTTTTTTGTTCAATAAATATATGTAATTTATACATATTGACAATTAGTAAAAATGTAAAAATATTGTTTTTGCACTCTTTGTATTCTCGTCACAATCACATTCTGAATCAATATTAACGATTAAATGATTTTAATAATATTATATCTTGACATTTACAAAAAATCATTTTATGTTGAAACTAATATGATTAATTGCGTGTTTATGTTAATAACACATTAAAATCAGCTCTTTTATTAAGCACATAATCCCAAAATCTCGGGAAATACTCTAAAAATCATCTAATAAATCCTATATTTAATCCTTTTATCACTCCACCTCCACTTCAAACTCACTTTACCTCCACTACAACTTTGCTCTATTAGGCTCTTCCTTGCACCTAACTTGGCTTCTGCATGGCTCTAAACAGTATCCATTCGTGATAATCCCGCAGCATTCTTTCGCTCCATTCCACCCGTTTTTTCCCTCTCAAAAATTGCAGGGTTAATAATTTTTATACTGCAAATGCAAATAAATCTTGATATATTTGTATATATCTGATTCATCTACTAAAACAAAAATTCTACATTATAAACATTTTAAGGACTAACAAAATGGCAACCAAAAATTTCAATGCTTTTGCAATGGCTCAGGCACAGTTTGATAACGTGGCTGAAATTTTAAACCTCGATCAGGCAACAAGAGACTTACTTAGAAATCCTATGAGAGAATACCATTTCTCTATCCCTGTTAAAATGGACGATGGTACTTCAAAAGTTTTTAAAGGCTTCCGCTGTCAGCACAACGATGCTCGCGGTCCCGGTAAAGGTGGCATAAGGTTCCACCCGCAGGAAACTATCGATACCGTTAAAGCTCTTTCAATGTGGATGACCTGGAAATGCGCTGTTGTTGATATTCCCCTCGGTGGTTCTAAAGGCGGCGTTATCTGTGACCCCCATAATCTAAGCATGAGAGAACAAGAACAGATTTGCAGAGGCTGGGTAAGACAAATATCAAAAGATATCGGTCCGCTCAGAGATATCCCCGCTCCTGATGTTATGACAAATGGTCAGCACATGTTATGGATGCTCGATGAATTCGAAGCTATTAACGGCGCAAAATATCCGGGTCTTATTACTGGCAAACCTGTTGGTATGGGCGGTTCGCTCGGCAGAACAGAAGCTACAGGGTACGGCGTTATCTTCACACTTCGCGAAGCTTTAAAAGAAATGAATATAGACCCGAAATCCACAACCGCAAGCGTTCAGGGTTTTGGTAACGTTGCTCAGTATGCTATCGATTTATATACTAAACTCGGAGGAAAAGTTGTCGCAGTTTCTTGCTGGGATCAGGAAGATCAGATTTCATATACTTTTGCTAAAAAAGATGGTATCGATTTAAAAGTTCTTCTTGGTATCACTGATAAGTTCGGCGGCATTGATAAAGAGAAAGCAAAAGGTCTCGGATATCAGGTACTCCCGGGTGATGCATGGATTGAACAGGATGTAGATATCCTTCTTCCGTGTGCTCTCGAAAATCAGGTCACTGGCGAAACCATTAAAAAGATTAGCAACAAAGTTAAAGTCATCGCCGAAGGTGCAAACGGTCCAACAACACCCGAAGCCGATGCAGTCATTAAGCAAAAAGGTATTATGCTTATTCCTGACTTCCTCGCAAATGCTGGTGGAGTAACTTGCAGCTACTTTGAACAGGTTCAGTGTAACATGAACTATTACTGGGAAAAAGAAGAGGTCTTAAGTAAGCTCGACCTCAAGATGACAGCCGCTTTCCTTGCTGTTAGCGAACTTTCAAGAAAGAAAAAACTTTATATGAGAGACTCTGCATACGTAATCGCTATCGATAGAGTAGCTCACGCTTGTAAAGATAGAGGCTGGATTTAATCCGGTTCTGAATTTTAAAACTCCCGCACCTTTCAAAGCGGGAGTTTTTAGTATATAATACTTTAATATGAGTAACTACCATAGTTTCTCCAGATATCAGAGAAAGTTTTTTGATGCTGCCGACGATTTCACTATAATCGGTAACGGCTCAATTGGTGCCAAGGCTAAAGGCCTGGCTTTTATTAAAAAACATCTGCTCGAAAGTGATGAAATCAAAGAGTTTACTGATTTCACTGTCAGTATTCCCCACCTTGTCGTAATTGCTACCGATTTTTTTGACGAGTTCATGGTCTTAAACAACCTGTATGATGTTGTTTATTCAGACGATTCCGATACTTATATTGCCCATAAGTTTCAAAAAGCAGAACTCCCCGTTAATCTTGTCGGTGACCTGCGCTCTATAGTCACAAATCTGTCAACACCTCTTGCTGTTCGTTCTTCAAGTTTGTTCGAAGATGCTGTCGATGAACCTTTTGCAGGTATCTATGCAACCAAGATGATTTCTAACAATCAGCTCGATGAAGATACAAGATTCAAGCGCCTGATTGAAGCCGTTAAACTTGTGTATGCCTCCACATTTTTTAAGAAGGCAAAAGACTATATGGCTTCTGTTTACCGAAGACCAAAAGATGAAAAGATGGCAGTTATCATTCAGGAAGTTGTTGGAAGCAGGTACGGAGATAAGTTCTACCCCATGATATCAGGTGTTGCACGCTCTTATAATTTTTATCCTTCTGGTAAGTCTAAACCTGAAGAAGGTGTTGTAAATCTGGCTCTTGGTCTCGGTAAAACAATCGTCGATGGCAGCGTTTCTTGGACGTTCTCACCCGCTTATCCTAATATTTCTCCGCCCTACGGTTCTATACGTGCGTTGATGGATAATACCCAAAGAAATTTCTGGGCAGTTAATATGGGTAAATCTTATTTGTACGACCCTGTGAACGAAGAGGAATATATGGTTCATACCGATATTAATGAAGCTGAAAAAGACGGCACTCTCGACCTCATCTGTTCCACCTACGACGCTGGCTCCGATAGAATCAAGCCGGGTATAAGCATCAATGGTCCAAGAATAATAAATTTTAATCCTATACTTGATTTAAATATCATTTCATTAAATCCTCTGATTAAGAAATTATTGAAAGTCAGCGAAGAAGCCGTGGAAGCTCCTGTCGAAATTGAATTTGCAATCAATATTAGTGATAATAGAAAAGTTCTTCCACGTTTTGGTTTCCTTCAGGTCAGACCTATGACTGTTACAAACGAAACAGTCAATATAGAGGAACATGAGTTTACAGAATCGCTGTTCGATACGAACTTTGTGCTTGGAAACGGCGTAGTGGATTTTATCGACGATGTAGTCTTTTTAAAACCGGATGTTTTTGATATCGCTCACTCAAAGGAAATAGCACTGGAGATTGAGTCTATAAATAAGATTATGAAAGTAGAAAACCGCAAATATCTTTTGGTCGGATTCGGAAGATGGGGAAGTAGTGACGAATGGCTGGGCATACCCGTCGAATGGGCGCAGATATCCAACGCTAAGGTTATCATTGAAGCAATGCTTCCTAATTTTAACGTAGAGCTCAGCCAGGGTTCTCACTTTTTTCATAACATTAATAGTTTTCAGGTGCTATATTTCTCAATTAAATCTGACAGGGTTGAAAACATTGACTGGACTTGGACATCAGATTCCGAAACCAGAAGTGAACTGATCTTTACTAAACATATTAAACTTAAAAAACCTTTAATAATCAAAGTTGATGGTAGAATTGCAAAGGGGGTTATCTTAAAATGAGTAAACAAGTATCAATAGATAATATTCTAAATGATTTAAAAGAAAGAGCAAAAGAATTAAATTGTATTTATAATATCGAAGAAACCCTGAAGGATTTTGACCTTCCACTGAAACAGGCTCTATCAGTCCTTCCGGATATTATTCTCACTGGATGGCAGTATCCGGAACAAACTAGCGTATTGATTCATCACGATGATGTCAACTATACTTCAAAAGGATTTGCCGAGTCAAAGTGGTTTCAGATTTCCGATATTTATATTGATAAAAAGCTTGATGGCTACATAAAAGTTTTTTATAAATCGGAATTCTCCGATTCCGATGAAGGTCCTTTCATGAAGGAGGAACGCAAACTCCTCGATACTATTTCAAGTAAAATAGGACAGTATATTTTTCATAAAAACCTTAAGTCGCTCTTCTCTGCCTATGGAAACAATGAAAATGCAATTGTAGAAAATGTAAGCGAAAAGAAATGGAAAACTATCGTTGACCTTCTAAAGGAGACAGACAGAAATCTTTACATTCTCATCGCCAGAAAAATGATGAATCTCCTTTACTGGAGCGGTATTAGCGAAGCCGGCAATCTTCTTAAGGAAAATGGCGAACAGTTTAATGAGGATTCTGACAGTAGCATTGATGATAACAAACCCCTTGCAAAACTTAAATTCCGTGAAATCACTGATGAGGTCTTTCGTATTGCTTCCGAACATTTAAGCGAGGACGAAGTTCTCTCAAGACTGGAAAAATGGATTCAGGAAGAAAAATCAAGCAACCTGCTCGGCAAGCTTGAAGACCAGGGTTCATCATTAAATGAAATCTATGACGCTCTCAGACGTTATATCAGCAATTTCCCTGAATACACAAAACTTGTAAGTGAACTCGACAAAAGTTTGCGTGTCTCACTTACCAGAAGATTCCTTTCCGATAGTTTGTCTTTTATTGCAGTTGCTAAAAAATATATCTCCATTCATGATTTCGATGAAATATTTAAGAATATAATATTTACTGCAAATAGTCACGGTAAACTCGGTGGTAAAACATCAGGTCTTTTCCTTGCATCAAACATCCTTAAAGAAGAAGTCCCAGAATTATACGAAAAAATCAGACTTCCAAAAACATATTTCATTGCATCCGATGGCGTAATGGATTTTATTCATTACAATAATCTTGAAGAAGTCTTTGAACAAAAATATAAGGACTTTGAAATTATAAGACAGGAATATCCTTATATTGTCCAGCTGTTTAAAAATTCAAGCTTCTCTTCTGATATGATTAAGAGCCTCTCAACTATGCTCGATAATTTTGCTGAAGTTCCGCTTGTCATTAGAAGTTCAACCTTGCTCGAAGACGGTGTAGGTTCATCATTTTCAGGAAAGTATAAGAGTCTCTTTATTGCAAATCAGGGCTCTAAACTTAAGCGCATGGAAGAGCTTACTTCTGCTATTGCCGAAGTCTACGCCTCTATCTTTAACACAGACCCAATAGAGTATCGTGCAGAACGCGGACTGCTTGATTATAATGAACAGATGGGAATTATCGTACAGGAAGTAGTTGGAAGAAAAGTTGGAAAGTATTATCTCCCTGCTTTTGCAGGAGTTGCTTTTAGTCATAATGAATTTAGATGGTCACCAAGAATTAAAAGAGAAGACGGGCTGTTAAGGCTTGTTCCAGGTCTTGGTACAAGAGCCGTTGACCGAATAGGCGATGATTACCCTGTACTTGTTTCTCCTGGCGTTCCGGGACTTAGAGTTAATATTACAACCGAAGAAGTTTTAAAATACTCTCCGAATAAAGTTGACGCAATCAATCTCGAGTCTGGCATGTTCGAAACTATCGATATTCGCGACCTGCTGAAAGAATACGGGAATGAATATCCCGCTGCCGATAAAATATTTTCGGTCTATAAAGATGGTCAGTTGAAAAAAACTTTCTTGGTTGACTATGAAGAAGAATGCGATAATTCCATTGCAACGTTTGATAATCTTATTAACAACACATCGTTTGTTAAAGACATTAACACAATCTTAAATACATTAAAAACATGTATTGGGTATCCTGTGGATATCGAATTTGCTTCAGACGGCGATAATTTTTACTTACTGCAATGCAGAACACAAAGTGCTTTTGGAAAAACCACTCCGTCTCCTATTCCAAAGGATATACCTGCAGAACAGATTGTATTCACGGCTAACAAACACATTTCTAACGGACGCATAGCGGATGTAACCCACGTTGTTTACGTTGATCCTGATTCGTATGATAATATCTCTGAATTGAAAATCCTTCAGGAAGTTGGAAGAGCTGTAGGTAAGCTGAATAAAATACTTCCTAAGCGTCAGTTTATTCTCATGGGACCAGGAAGATGGGGCAGCCGTGGCGATATAAAACTCGGTGTGAATGTATCTTACTCCGACATAAATAACACTTCTGTTCTTATAGAAATCGCAAAGAAGAAAGGTAACTACGTTCCCGACCTCTCTTTCGGTACTCACTTCTTTCAGGACCTCGTTGAAGCATCCATTAAGTATATACCGCTCTACCCTGATGAAGAAAACATCCTCTTTAATGAAAATTTTCTAAAGCACTCATCTAATATTCTGAAAGAAATATTGCCGGAATATGAACACCTCAGCGATACGATAAAAGTTATTGATGTTAAGAAAAGATGCGAAGGTAAAATACTAAAGATTCTTCTGAACGCTGATCTCGATGAAGCATTAGCTTATATTGCCACCCCGACAGATACCGGTGAATCATACACAGTTCCCAGCGATGTCGAAGAAAAGCGTACAGATGTTCATTGGAAATGGCGTCTTAGAATGGCAGAAAAGATTGCAGCAGAAATTGACCCGCAAAGATTTGGTGTTGTTGCATGTTATGTTTTCGGAAGCACTAAAAATGCAACAGCAGGCTTTGGAAGCGATATCGATATGATGGTGCATTTCCGCGGCACTGAAGATCAGAGAAAAGAACTTGAAACTTGGTTTGAGGGCTGGGGAAAATGTCTTGCAGAAATGAATTATCTTAAAACAGGTTACGAAATGTCGTCGTTACTTGATGTACACATCATTACCGATAAGGATATTGAAAATAAAAATAGTTACGCCGTTAAAATTAATGCCGTAACCGATTCGGCTCGTGAATTGAAGATGAAATCAGCAGAATAAGTTTTATACTAAAATACATTCTGCTTTTATCGTCTCATCGTTTATTGAGAAACGTACCACCGACAATTCTCTTTTATCAGTAGAGGCATTGATGCAATAAGTTCTTCCGATGGTATCATGCCACTCTCCTGTGAGGCTTGTCGATTCATGTATGTGTCCGTGAAGTGTAAGAAGCGGCTGATTGTTTTGAATGAATCTGTGTATTGCAATGCTTCCAACATGTTCATCCGGTTGAACATGGTCAACTATTTTTCCGTTTGTATTAATTCTGTCAAGCTTTGTATTATATGGCGGCGAGTGAAATAGGAAAATGGACTTCTTAAAATTCATTCCGTCTGCTAGATTATTAAGGTCATCTGCAATAGTTTCATGCCTGATTATATGCGGCTCTTTCTTCTCCGACCTGAACCCCTCCTCCGGAGAAACACACCCTACGTCAACAAATCTTGAAACATCATATTTCTCCCAGTCTTTCAAAAGAAAGGGCGTTGGTGGTACATAAGAGTAGCCGGCTATATCATATTCCTTATATTTATAAACCTTCTGGTTAATATAATTCCAAATACCCTCTTCTTCAAACTCAATAAATTTTTTCTCAAAAATTTTCGGATCATCATTCCCTTCAATTACCAGTATAGTCGGAAAGTTCTCTCCCATCTTTGTTCTTAAAGTCGTAAGCTTTACTTTCAAATAGTCATCAAGGAAATCTCCGTTAGTTCTTTCGTCGCTTAATATCGAAATTCCGGATGGGAGTATATCACCACCTATAAGTACAAGCTCTGGTAAATCTTCGTAAATCAGTTCACACAATTTATCACATCGTGATTTTCTTCCATGAAGATCTGCTACAAAGAATGCTTTTTCTATCGGCATAAACTATAATTTTCATTTAAACTATATATTTCCTGAAAGTAATTCTATTCACAAATGTGGGCATTTAACAATACAAAATTTTATGTAACGGGTCACCATTTCCTGCATTGTTTCTCCCTGTTTTATCAGTCTTCAAAAGAGTATTTTGCACTCTAATTTAATCAATTAAATGAATAAAAAACTCAAAATAAACGATAAGTTACGAAATATTGCTATTATTGCTCACGTTGACCACGGAAAGACAACCCTTGTTGATTTTATGTTTAAACAAAGCGGTATGTTTCGAGCTAATCAGGATGTTGAAGATCGTGTTATGGATTCAATGGACCTTGAACGCGAACGCGGGATAACTATAGCCGCAAAAAACTGTTCTGTGCTCTGGCATGATGTTAAAATTAATATTCTCGATACACCCGGACATGCCGATTTTGGTGGAGAGGTAGAACGAGCTCTTATGATGGTTGACGGTGCTATCTTACTCGTTGATGCTTCAGAAGGACCGCTTCCTCAGACTCGTTTCGTTCTAAAGAAAGCCCTTGAAGCAAAGAAGAAGATTATTGTTGTCATTAATAAGATTGACAGAAAAGATGCACGTACTACAGAGGTTCTTGACGAAATATATGGTCTCTTTCTCGATCTTGATGCAACAGAAGATCAGATAGAGTTCCCAGTTCTTTATGCTATCGGAAAGGAAGGAATTGCTAAACATAAACTTGAAGATGAAGGCGAAAACTTACAGCCCCTCTTTGAAGAAATAATTAAAGAAATTCCTCCCCCTGCTTATAATCCCGAAGAACCTTTCCAGATGCTTGTCGCTGATCTTGATTATTCTGACTATGTTGGCAGACTTGCAATCGGTAAGGTTGCAAACGGAAGAGCCGTGTGTAACGATAAACTTGTTTGCATTAATGAAGAGGGTTCCGCTATTCCTCTACGGGTCACAAAACTCCAGGCTTACGCAGGACTTGCGCTTAAAGAGGTTGAGTCTGCAGAACCTGGCGATATAATAGTCGTTGCAGGAATTGACAATGTCCATATCGGTGATACAATTTGTAATCAGGATGCACCAAAAGCTCTAAAGCGTCTTGCTGTCGATGAACCTACTATTTCAATAATGTTCGGAATCAACACTTCTCCCTTTTCGGGAAGAGAAGGAAAGTATGTTCAGTCAGCAAAACTAAAGGAAAGACTTTTCAAAGAAACACTTCGAAACGTTGCTTTAAAAATCGAGGAGAGTGAAACTACGGATAGTTTTATCGTTAAAGGTCGTGGTGAGTTTCAGATGGCTATACTTATTGAAACTCTTCGCCGTGAAGGATATGAACTCAGCGTTGGCAGACCTAACGTTATTTTCAAACAGAAAGCAGGAAAGAAACTTGAACCTATAGAACATCTTTTCGTCGATTGCGGGGATTCATTCGTTGGCATAGTTACTGACAAACTTTCACAGAGAAAAGGTAGAATGATAAATCTCGTCAATCACAGTCAGGGAAGAGTTCGTATTGAGTTCTCAATTCCATCACGCGGATTGATAGGTTATAGAAACGAATTCCTTACAGATACAAAAGGCACTGGAATTATGAACAGCTATCTTCAGGGTTATGAGGAATATCGCGGAGAATATCCTGTCCGTCTAACCGGTTCATTAGTATCAGATAGACAAGGTGAAACAACCGGTTATGCATTATTCAATCTGGAACCGCGAGGAGTTCTTTTTGTAAAACCGGGAGAAGCAGTATATGAAGGAATGGTTGTTGGGGAACATAACCGCGATAACGATTTAAATGTTAATGCGTGTAAACCCAAGAAACTTTCTAACATGCGGGCATCAAGTAAAGACGAAAGCATTATCCTTACTCCGGTAATCCCGCTTACACTGGAACGTGCAATCGAATTCATAAATGACGATGAAATAGTTGAGGTAACTCCTAAAAGCATCAGGATTAGAAAGTCAGTTCTCTCTTCACAAGCACGTTATAGAGGTGACAGATCATTCTAATTGAATATACTTCTCAAATTTGATATTTTTATTGTTTATTTCTGAAAGTTAAAATGTTAAATGGCTAAATCTAAAAAACAGAAACAACAGGTTAAAACCACGGTGTCTTTCGACACATCATTTATATATGAGCCTAAACAAACACTTAAAGCAGTAATCTATGCTGGTATTGCAATAATAAGCCTTTTGCTTTCGTTTGTCTATATCTATTCTGCAAATGGAGCTAATAATATTTTGGGTTTTCCTCTTGACGACCCCTGGATTCATCTAACTTTTGCAAAAAATCTTGTTGATTACGGAAGCTTTTCATATTTTAAAAACGAGATGGCTACAGCTGGCTCTACTTCTCCAATATACACACTGCTCCTGTCTGCCGGTTTCTTGATAACTTCTAATGAAATGATTCTCAGCTATGTGCTGGGTATGGCATTTTTTGTTCTTTCCTCAGTCTTCTTCTATAAACTGTCATCTTTTGAATTTGCCAAAGAAAATGTCTATGCGTTATTAGCATCAGTGATATTTATAGTTGATAAATGGATGAATTTTGTTTCTGTTAGCGGTATGGAAACAACTATGTTTATCTTTATCCTCGTTGCCACAGCATATTTTTACCGCCGGAAGAAAGTTATTCCTTTCGGAATCTTCCTGTCGCTTATAATGTGGACCCGTCCCGATGGTGTCGCATTCATCGGAGCTCTTGCTGTTGATTATATGCTTCAAAAACATTTAGCAAAATCAAATACAACAATTAAATTATTTACAAAGCAGGACTTTATTAAGATTGGTGTTATCGCATCCATATTTCTTGCGTTTTATTTCATAATGAACCTTTCACTTTCAGGTTCTTTGCTTCCAAATACTTACAATGCAAAGTTGACTTATTATGCACCCGAGTTTAGGAGCCGTGCAGAGTTTCTAAAGTTCGAAGTATGGGATTATTTTACAAAAGGCTCTTATGGTATTATAATGATAGGGTTTTTTGCCGGCTTATATTTCACAATCGCTGATTTATTCAAAAAGAAGTACAACGGTAATTTCCTGTATATAATTTTCATTGCTGCATTCATATTTATTTATTGGTATAAGCTTCCTTATGCTCATAGATTCGGCAGATACCTTATG